>CALWEP010000149.1 GCA_944377325.1 uncultured Lachnospiraceae bacterium | reverse complement strand
TCAGATATAGCGACAGCTATGTCTATTTCAGCATGTCTATTTTTCACTTTTTCGAAAATATTTACTTTTCAAAGTTCCATGCCAGCGCCTGCTGGCTGTGATCACTCAGGATTCCGAGAGATCATCTAATCTTAATACACAGAGGGCCGGAATCAGTGTTGCCTGACCCCGGCCGCCTTAGTTTCTTCCTATTATATAATAGAAATCAGCATATCGCCTGCTTTCACGTCTTTTCCGGTCTCTCCGGAAATATCCACGAAATCATCGGCATTGGTGACAAGCACCGGCGTAGTTACATCATAACCTGCTTCCTTAATCTTGTCCATATCGAATTCCACAAGGAGATCTCCGGCCTTTACCTTAGCGCCGGTCTCAACCTTCGGGCTGAAATATTTTCCGTCCAGCTTTACCGTATCCATTCCGATGTGGATCAGAACCTCAGCACGGTTGTTTCCGGTGATGCCCACTGCATGGCCTGTGGGGAACATGGTGGAAACCTCTCCGTCACAGGGAGCATAAACCTTTCCTTCTGCGGGAACAATAGCTACGCCCTTGCCCAGCACTCCGGAGGAAAATGCCTCGTCCTTCACCTCTTCCAGCGGAACTACACGGCCGCTTACGGGAGCAATCAGAGTTCCCTCTTCACCGGCGATCTCCTTCTTGGCGATCGGCTCGCCGGCCGGCTCTGCCTTCTTCGCCGGAGCGTTGTCCTTGTAGGTGAACCAGACAATCACAAAGGTGAGAATCATAACAGCCAGAACGATCAGAGCAACCATTCTCACATCATACATGACATCCGTAATTCCCAGCTTCTCAATGGCATCCGTGGTGGGGATGAAGCAGGGGAACTTAAATACTCCCAGTCCGCCGGAGCTGTAGGAGGCAATTCCGAAGGCTCCCATGATTGCGCCGCCGATACCGGCCGTAAAGCAGGTGATATAGAACGGCTTTTTCTTCGGAAGGGTAATACCGTAAATAGCCGGCTCCGTAACGCCGCAGATACCGGACAGGAAAGCGGGAACGGAAAGGCTCTTTAACTTCTTGTCCTGCGTTTTCAGCATGATTGCCAGAACGGCTGCGGTCTGAACGAAGGAAGCGGTAAAGTTGGCAGTTACGAAGGTATCAAATCCCAGAGTAGAGTAGTTGTTGTACATAACGGGAACCAGACCCCAGTGCAGTCCGAAGATAACCAGTACCTGCCACAGAGCGCCTACCAGGAAGCCTGCCACGATGGGGCTGATGCCGTATACGGCCTGGCAGAATGCTCCGATGCCTCCGGACAGCCAGGAAGCAACCGGTCCGATTACCAGGAAGGAAACAGGAACGGCGATTACCATGGTCAGCAGCGGCACAATGAACAGCTTGATCACATCCGGAATCACCTTCATCCACGCCTTCTCTACCTTAGACGCAAACCATACAGCAAAGATAATCGGGATTACGGAAGAACCGTATCCGGCTGAAGGCCAGATGATCGGAATGCCCAGGAATGTCTCATGAATGGCCGTTTCCATAAAGGTACCGGCAAACAGAGTGGTCACAATCGTCTCACCGCTGGCAATGGCGGGGAATTTTACTTCCGCATAAATAAATGCCGCCGCAATAGCCATGCCGGTGTAGTGGTTCAGCTTAAATTTCTGAGATGCGGAATATGCCAGCATGATGGGCAGGAAGTAGAAGAATCCGTCTCCTACCGCATACAGAAGCATATAGGTTCCTGTGTTTTTGAACTCATTGCCCAGCAGGAATACTGCCAGTCCAAGAAGTCCCTTTACAATACCGGTTGCGCCCAGCAGAGGCAGAATCGGAGTAAACACACCGGACAGAGTATCGATCAGCATATTTCCAATGCCTTTCTTTCCTCCGCCGCCTTCCTGGCCCCCCTCGTCGCTGCCGGCAGCAGAGAAATGACCGATGTCATTTACTGCGTCAAATACTTCTCCCACATGATTTCCGATAACCACCTGGTACTGTCCGCCGCTCTGAATAACGGTCACAATACCGTCGGTCTCTTTCAGAATATCCGTGTTTGCCTTGCTCTCGTCCTTCAGACGGAAACGAAGGCGGGTAATGCAGTGACCAAGACTGATTACGTTTCCTTTTCCCCCGACGTTCTGGATAATGATCCGCGCCAGGCCATCATACTTGCTTGCCATAACATCCTCCTTATTTTTTCCCTTTGCTTCCTCCCGGCCCTTCCGGACGAGCCGTTTCAGAACGCAAAAAAAGACCTCAGAATACAAATTCAACACCGCCTCCCCAATCATAAAACAATCCGGGGACCGGAGAAATCCGCATATCTGGGTCTTGCCTACTGAAAGTAACAATCCACAAAAGTAATATGTGTCTTATTCAATTTCTAAAAACATTCTAAACGAACCGGTTGATTTTTGCAAGCATAATTTTAAATTTGTTAATATTTCCCATTTTTTATTTATTATTTTGTGCATTCTGCCCGATTTTTTGTATATGGACATTTAACATCAACTCTGTTATACTCGGAAATTGAAAACATCGAACCGTGAATCCTGAGGGGATTCACCACAAAAAGCAAAGGAGGACGACACTTATGGAAATGAGCAAAGAGTTCCTGTGGGGCGGCGCCACCGCAGCCAACCAGTACGAAGGCGGCTATCTGGAAGGAGGAAGAGGCCTGTCCGTCAATGACGTGGAAAAGGGAGCCCGCCACGGAGTGCAGCGGGAAATCCATGACTCCATCCATCCGGACGCCTATTATCCCAGCCATGTAGCCACCGACTTCTACCATCACTACAAAGAGGACATCGCCCTGTTCGCGGAAATGGGCTTCAAATGCTTCCGCCTGAGCATTTCCTGGAGCCGGATTTTCCCCAACGGAGACGAGGAAACTCCCAACGAGGAAGGTCTGAAGTTTTACGAAGATGTATTTGCAGAGAAAGCAAAAAACGGCATGGAACCACTAGTTACCATCAAACACGA
>CALWEP010000148.1 GCA_944377325.1 uncultured Lachnospiraceae bacterium | reverse complement strand
TGCTCTTCCGATCTATTACGTGATCACCATGGACCGCCAAACTCTGTACCAGCGGATCGACCGCCGGGTGGACCGAATGCTTTCCATGGGACTGGTGGATGAGGTGCGGCGTCTGAAGGAAATGGGCTGCACCAGAGACATGGTCTCCATGCAGGGACTGGGCTATAAGGAAATCCTGGATTATCTGAGCGGGATTTGCTCCCTGGAGGAGGCCGTTTACACTCTGAAGCGGGATACCCGCCACTTTGCCAAACGGCAGCTGACCTGGTTTAAACGAGAGCGGGATACCCGCTGGCTTATCCAGGAGGAATACCAATTTGACAGCAGTCGGATGCTGAAGCGCATTCAGGAGGACTGCGAAAAGGAGATACTATGGAAATGAAAGAAATGTACGGATCACTGGGCATCAGCAAAGAGGTGCTGGATTTCGGACTGAAGATAGAAGAGCGGCTGCGGGAACGCTTTGCCGCCATTGATGAAACTGCGGAATACAATCAGATGAAGGTCATCCGGGCCATGCAGGAGTGCCGCGTCAGCGACATCCATTTCGCCGCCACCACCGGCTACGGCTACAATGACCTGGGCCGTGACGTGCTGGAGGAGGTATACGCCAAAACCTTCTGCGGGGAAGATGCCCTTGTCAGGCCTCAGGTAATGAGCGGAACCCATGCCCTTCACATTGCCCTTTCCGGAAACCTTCGTCCGGGGGACGAGCTTCTTTCTCCTGTGGGAAAGCCCTACGATACTCTGGATGAGGTCATCGGAATTCGGGATGCCGCCGGCTCTCTGAAGGAGTTCGGCATCACCTACCGCCAAGTGGATCTGCTGCCGGACGGTTCCTTCGATTATGAAGGGATACGGGCCGCCGTCAATGAAAAAACCCGGCTGGTAGCAATCCAGCGTTCCAAAGGCTATGCTACCCGTCCCACCCTTTCCGTGGAGCAGATCGGAGAACTGATCTCTTTTGTGAAATCCATAAAGCCGGAAGTGATCTGTATGGTGGACAACTGTTACGGAGAATTTGTGGAGCGGATTGAGCCGCTGGAGGTAGGCGCTGACATGATGGTCGGCTCCCTGATCAAAAACCCCGGCGGCGGCCTTGCCCCCATCGGCGGATACATTGTCGGCACTAAGGAATGCGTGGAGCGGGCAGCTTACCGCCTCTCCGCTCCCGGTCTGGGAAAAGAGGTAGGCGCCAGCCTGGGCCTGAATCAGTCCTTTTTCCAGGGCTTTTTCCTGGCCCCCACCGTTGTGGCGGGAGCCTTAAAAGGAGCCATTTTCGCCGCCAACATCTATGAATCCCTGGGCTTCTCCGTAGTTCCCAACAGTACGGAGCCTCGATATGACATTATTCAGGCGGTGACCTTCGGCATTCCTGAGGGAGTAGTGGCTTTCTGCAAGGGCATTCAGGCCGCAGCTCCCGTGGACAGCTTCGTCACTCCCGAGCCTTGGGACATGCCCGGCTATGATGCTCCGGTGATCATGGCTGCCGGAGCGTTTGTCCAGGGTTCGTCCATCGAGCTTTCCGCCGACGGCCCCATCAAGCCTCCCTACGCCGTATACTTTCAGGGCGGCCTTACCTGGTATCACGCCAAGCTGGGGATCCTTATGTCTCTGCAGAAACTGGCGGAAGCAGGAATTGTCCGCCTTTGAATCTCAATCTATACAGGACCGGAATCCTGTGATAGAATAATACGAACTGAAAAGGGGAGAGTGCACCGATGAGAAATAAAAATTTCTGGATACTCCTGATTCTGATTCTGGCGGGAATCGTACTGGGCGGATTCATCGGAAACATGACCGCCGGGGTGCCCATGCTGTCCTGGCTGAGCTTCGGACAGTCTTTCGGCATCGATCCTGCCATCAATCTGGATCTGGGAATCCTGGTGATCACCTTTGGTCTGAGCATAAAAATTACTATGGCCAGCATTATCGGCATTGTCATCGCCCTGCTGGTATTCCGCTGGATCTGAGGCCGGCGGTTTGAAGCTCCTGAAACAGCGTACCTGGAGAGTCGCAGGCAGTCAGGAGGAATATGCATCCATTCACCATGAAGGAGCTTCCCGCAGAGGAACGCCCCTATGAAAAATGTTTAAAGCACGGTCCGGAGGTTTTGAGCGACGCGGAGCTGCTCTCTGTCATCATCCGTACCGGAACCCGGCAGGACAGCTCCCTGAGTCTGTCCAGGAAAATTCTGGAGGCAGGAGAGGAGGGGCTTTTGGGCCTGCTTCACCGATCCCTTCCGGAGCTTATGGAAATCCGCGGTATCGGTCCGGTTAAGGCCAGCCAGCTGCTGTGCATCGGCGAGCTGTCCAGGCGAATCTGGAGGCAGGCCGCATCCGGGGAGGCTCTGTCCTTTCACAGTCCGGAAGCCATTGCCGGTTATTATATGGAAGAAATGCGCCACAGAGAGCAGGAGGAGCTGAGAGTCATGTTTTTCAACACGAAGCAGGTTCTGATCAAGGAGCTTCTTCTATCCAGGGGCACCGTAAACGCTTCTCTGGCTACGCCCAGGGAAATCTTCATCGAGGCCCTGCGCTATCGGGCGGTGAGCCTGATTCTGGTCCACAATCATCCCAGCGGAGACCCGGCCCCCAGCCGGGAGGACGCAGCTTTTACCAAACGGGTCCGGCTGGCCGGAGAGCTTATGGGAATCACCCTGCTGGACCATATTATTATCGGAGACAACTCATTTATGAGTCTGAAAGAACGGGGAATGTTATAAATGGAATCGAAACGCAGCAAATATATTTTGATCGGACTGAGTATTTTCTGTATCCTGCTTATTGGAATTTCATCTGTCAGCGACGGCTTTCTCTCCCCGCTGCGAAGCGGAGTGGGGTATGTGCTTACGCCGATCCAGTCGGGAGTCAACCGGACGGGAGCGGCTGTTCACGAAAAAATCAGAAACTATTCCAATCTGCAGGACGCACTGGCAGAAAATGAGGAGCTGAAGGCCAAAGTGGACGCCCTTACGGAGGAAAACAACCGCCTGCAGCAGGAGCAGTTCGAGCTCAGCCGGCTCCGCAGCCTGTATTCCCTTGATCAGGAATATATGCAGTATGAAAAAGTCGGGGCACGAGTCATTGCCAAGGACTCCAGCGACTGGTTCCAGGTATTCCGCATCGATAAAGGAGCCCGGGACGGAATCCGCAAAGATATGAACGTCATTGCCGGAGGAGGACTGGTGGGAATCGTGACGGATGTGGGCGACAATTACGCCACCGTCCGTTCCATTATTGATGACTCCAGCGAAGTTTACTCCATGGCCATGCAGTCGGGAATCAACTGCGTTGTGGAAGGGGACCTGATGCTTTACAAAGAGGGGCGGCTCCGTCTCACCCACATTCCGCTGGAAGGGGATGTGAAGGACGGCGACCGGATCATCACCTCAAACATCAGCTCCGTATTCCTTCCGGGGCTGTTCATCGGCTATGCGGCGGATATCTCCGTGGACAGCAACCGGGTAACCCGGTCCGGCTATCTCATACCGGCCGCCCAGTTTGACACGCTCCAGGAGGTCCTGGTCATTACTCAGCTGAAGAGTGAGCTGGGTCAGGATTCCGGCGATTCTGAGGCAGAGGAGGGGACGGCAGCGGAGGAGGAGCCCGTATGAAAAGGATCGTCATGAACCTGGTGCTGGCCATCGCTGCCTTCACCATACAAAACTGCATATTCCCCCAGATCCCGTTCCTGTCGGCAGCGCCGAATCTACTGCTGATCCTGACTTTTTCCTTCGGCTTTATCTGCGGAAAGAATGCGGGAATGCTCTGCGGCTTCCTCTGCGGGATACTGCTGGATCTGTTCTACAGCGGTCCTTTTGGATTTTACACACTTTTTTACGTTTGGATGGGGTATGTAAACGGTATTTTTACCCGATACTATTATGAGGACTATATCCCTCTCCCCCTGATTTTAAGCTTTGTCAATGATCTGGCTTACAACCTTTACATTTACGTATTCCGCTTCCTGATCCGGAACCGCCTGAATTTCCTTTATTACTTCCGGGAAATCATCGTTCCGGAGGTTATTTTCACGGTGCTTATGACCCTGGTGGTCTACCGGGTGTTCCTGCTCATTACCAGGAAGATGGAAGAACTGGAAAAAAGGAGAGATACGGATTTTGTTTCATGATTTTCTTGACCTGATAAAGAAGCTGGCCGGCAGAATTTTTTCCTCCCGCCTCGCAGCTCTGGCCGTTTTATTTTCCTGCATGTTCGCCATTCTGATTCTGAAGCTGTTTGATCTGCAGATCGTCCAGGGAGAAGACTATCTGCGGGATTACATCCAACTGACGGAACGGTCCGTGACCACGCCGGGAACCAGAGGAAATATCTATGACCGGAACGGCAACGTGCTGGCTTACAACGAACTGGCTTATGTGGTTACCATCCAGGACAACGGGGAATACTCCACCTCGGCTGAAAAAAACAATATGTTTCTTCGGCTGGTGAGAATTTTAAACCGCCACGGAGAAGAGGTGGTGGGACGGTTTGAAGTAGCCATGGACGAAAACGGCGAAATGTACTATACCTCTTCCTCGGAAACTTCCCGGAAGCGCTTTCTGAGCGACTTGTACGGGTTAAAGACCATCGACGAGCTCACCGGTCCGGACGGAAAGTATCCGGATGTAACCGCCGGAGAGCTGTTTGAGAACCGGGTAAAGGAATACGGCTTGGACAAGCTCACGGATGAAGACGGAAATCCGGTGGAAATGACCGACTGGGAGGCGCTGCAGGTCATCAACATACGCTATACCATGGGACTGACTGCCTATCGAAAATACGAAGCCACTCAGGTCACCTCCTACATCGGGGAGGAGGCCATGGCCGACATTACCGAGCATTCCGCCGACCTTCTGGGGGTGGATGTGGCGGAGACCACCATTCGGGTCTACAATGACAGCATCTATTTTGCTCCCATCATCGGTTATACGGGAAAGGTTCAGGAGGACCAGCTGGAAAAGCTCCAGAAGGAAAATCCTGACTATGAGCTTACGGATATTGTGGGAAGAACCGGAATTGAGGCAGCCATGGAAACCTCCCTTCAGGGAAAGAAGGGGCGGCAGACCATCTGCGTGGACAATATGGGACGGGTGATGGAGGTTCTCTCTCAGACGGATCCCCAAGCCGGACAGGATGTCTATCTGACCTTGGACCGGGATCTGCAGAAGGGAATCTACCACCTGATCGAGCAGCAGCTGGCCGGTATTGTCGCCTCCAAGCTGGTCAACGCAGATGAAAGCATCAACGACGACAAGGACAACTCCAGCCGGCTGATTCCCATTGCCGATGCGTATTTCCAGCTGATCAACAACAATGTTCTGTCCATGAGCCATTTCAGCTCGGAGGAAGCCTCTTCCACGGAGGCGGGCATCTACAGCAAGTTTTCCTCCTCTAAGGACAGAATCTTCGAACAGCTGCGTTCTGAGCTTTACAGCAGCCACCCCACTCCCATGAACCAGCTGAGCGAGGATATGGCTGATTATATGTCCTATATCAGCACTTATCTGGCCTCCGACCGCTCCGGCATTCTGGTTTCCTCCAGCATTGACCAGGACAACGAGCAGTACAAGGCATGGAAAAACAAGACCATAAGCCTGCGGGAATATCTGTACGCAGGAATTGCCGGCAGCTGGATCGATACCTCCAAGCTGACCATAGACACAAAATACTCCAGTGCCGACGATATTTATGAGATCCTGGTTGAGGAAACCCTGGAAAGCCTGAAAAATGATTCCTCCTTTGACAAAAAGATCTATGACCATCTGATCCATCAGGGAGTTATCAGCGGAAGGGAGCTCTGTCTGGCTCTTTACGATCAAGGCGTCCTTGCAGAGGATCCGGCGGAAGTCGCGGCTCTCTCTTCCAACGGAGAAGCCTATGCCTTCCAGTTTATGAAAAAGAAAATTTCCAGCATTGAACTGACCCCGGCTCAAATGGCCCTGGAGCCCTGCACCGCCGGCGTGGTGGTAACCGATGTGAATTCAGGAGAGGTACTGGCTCTGGTAACGTATCCCAGCTATGACAACAACCGTCTGTCCGGCACCATGGACACCGCTTACTATACTCAGCTGCTCAATGACCTTTCCAATCCGCTGTACAACAACGCAACCCAGGTAGTAAAGGCGCCCGGCTCCACCTTCAAGCCCATTACGGCCATCGCCGCCCTGGAAGAGGGTGTGGTATCCATTGACGAACAGATTGACTGTACCGGAGTGTATGATCAGGTGGCCACACCCATCAAGTGCTGGATCTATCCCGGTCATCACGGTACGGAGACCATGGTGGAGGGCATCCAGAATTCCTGCAACTACTATTTCAATGAATTGGGCCACCGTCTCGCCACAGACGAGGACGGCAACTACAACAGCTCCCTGGGCGTGGAGAGAATCCGGGAATATGCCTCAAAATTCGGCCTGGACAGCACCTCCGGAGTGGAGATTCCGGAAGTTGCTCCCAATCTGACCACAGAGGACCCGGAGCGTTCTGCCATGGGACAGGCGACCCATGCCTACACAAACGTACAGCTGGCCAGATATGTGGCCGCCATTGCCAACCGGGGAACTGTCTACAATCTGAGCCTGATTGATAAGGTTACGGATTCCGACGGAAACCTTGTCGAGGACTACACGCCTGATATCTACTCTCAGGTAGAAGTGGCCGATTCCACCTGGGATACGGTCCAGGAGGGCATGAGACGGGTGATTACCAACAGCTCCACCAATAAGATCTTTGGTGATCTGGAGGTGAACGTGGCAGGAAAGACCGGTACCGCCCAGGAGACCAGCGGACACGCCAACCACGCGTTCTTTATCTCCTACGGGCCTTACGAAAATCCGGAAATCAGCGTGACCGTGAATATTCCCAACGGATATTCCTCCGGAAACGCCGCATCTCTGGCGAAAAACGTATACCGCTTCTATTTCGGATATACGGATCTGGACTACATTATGAATACAGGGGCTTTGGAAGCCGCCAACGTCAATATCCGGGATTAAAAATCGCCGGCAGCTGCAGCTGCCTGTGCTTTGGAGGTGTGAGCATGCACAATACGGTGGTGATAAAAGGAAACAAGTCGGGGCTGACGGTCTATCTGGACCCGGCCCCTCCCTTCGAAACTGTGCTGCGGGATGTGGCCGCAAAATTTCGGGAAAGCGCCCGTTTCTGGGGCTCCGTTCAGATGGCCCTCACTCTGGAGGGCCGTGCCATGACCCCGGCCGAAGAGTTTGCCGTAGTCAATACCATCACGGAAAACTCTCAGATAGAAATCCTCTGTCTTCTGGACCGGGATGTCAACCGTATTCAGAGATGTGAAAAGGCTCTGAACGAAAAGCTCATGGAATTAAATTCCCGAACGGGAAACTTCTATAAAGGAAGCCTGCGGGCAGGAGAATCTCTGGAAGCGGAAGCCAGCGTCGTTCTGATCGGCGACGTGGAGCAGGGTGCCCGCGTCACCGCCCGCGGAAACATTATTGTTTTGGGCGAGCTGCGGGGCTCCGTCTACGCGGGAGCAGCCGGAGATCCCGATGCGGTGGCAGTAGCTCTGGAAATGGCTCCGTCTCTGATCCGTATCAGCGACATCCAGCAGAAATTCGGAGATAAGCCCAAGCGCCTGGGAAAGGGGCCTATGATCGCCGGCATTCAGGACGGCCGAATCGCCGTAAAAGCTCTGAAAAAAAGCTTCCTAAGCCGGATTAATTTCAATTAATACTGGAAAACTTTCGGAAAGTTTGCTACAATAATATTTGGCAATTTCATATCAGGAGGATATTCATTATGAGTGAAGTCATTGTGATTACTTCCGGAAAAGGCGGGGTAGGCAAGACGACGACCTCTGCAAATGTTGGTACGGGACTGGCCATTCTGGGTTATCGGGTTGTTCTGATCGATACGGACATCGGACTGAGAAACCTGGATGTGGTAATGGGACTGGAGAACCGCATTGTCTACAATCTGGTAGATGTGGTAGAGGGAAACTGCCGGATCAAGCAGGCCCTGATTAAGGACAAAAGATATCCGAACCTGTATTTACTGCCATCGGCCCAGACGCGGGACAAGACCGCGGTAAACCCGGGCCAAATGAAAAAGCTGGTAAACGACCTCCGCGGCGATTTCGACTTCATCCTGCTGGACTGTCCCGCAGGAATCGAACGGGGCTTTAAAAATGCCGTGGCCGGAGCGGACCGGGCCTTTGTGGTCACTACCCCGGAGGTGTCCGCCATCCGCGACGCCGACCGGATCATCGGTCTGCTGGAGGCGGAAGATATGAATGAGATCGATCTGATCGTAAACCGGGTGCGCATGGATATGGTACGCCGAGGCGATATGATGTCCGTAGGCGATGTGGTTGATATTCTCGCTGTCAATATGATCGGAGCGATCCCTGATGACGAAGACATTGTGATTTCCACCAATCAGGGAGAGCCTCTGGCCGGGACAGATTCTCTGGCCGGACAGGCTTATATGAGCATCTGCAGGAGACTGGTGGGAGAGAGCGTGCCTCTCATGAACCTGGAGGCTTCCAAAAGCATATTCCGCCGTCTGTCCGGGCTGCTGAAGCGGGCATAGGAGGCGGGGAATGAGGCTGTTATCCAGATTCCTGAAGGGAGGCTCGGGAGAGCTGGCCAAGAAGCGGCTGAAGCTTATCCTGGCCGCCGATCAGACGGACTGCTCCCCCGAACTGATTGAGATGGTGAAAGAAGACCTTGCGGCCGCTGTCTCCCGATATATGGAGATCGACCAGGGAGGGATTGAGATACAGATCCGGCAGGCTGCTGCCGGCACCGGCAGAAAAATACCGGCCCTTTATGCCAACATTCCAATCCTGCATATGGGAAATAAGGGGACATTTTAATGCTATTTGACTACAATTTCAAAAATTATAACTTTCGTCTGATCCTGTACGTACTGGCACTGAACCTCATCGGTCTTCTGGTGATCAACAGTGCCTCCGGACAGGATTCGGGTATGGTGGCAAAGCAGGCCATGGGAATTGCTCTGGGCTTGATTATGGCTCTGATCATCTCTCTGATTCCCTATCAGAAAATTCTGACCTATAACTGGGGAATTTATGCCGGATGCATCGTGATTCTGATTGCCGTTCTGATTTTCGGCAAAAATGTAAACGGAGCCACCCGCTGGATCGAAATCGGAGGCATACAGTTTCAGCCTTCTGAATTCGTAAAGCACGGCATGATCCTGTTTGCCGCATGGCTTCTGGCAAAGAATCAGGAAAGCCTCAACACGGTAAGGACGCTGCTTGTCACGGCAGGTATTTTTGCCGTACCGGCCGTACTGATTCTGGAAGAGCCCAATCTTTCCACCACGCTGGTAATTTTGTTTGTTCTGGCTTGTATGGTTTTTACCGCAGGGCTGAGCTATAAATGGATTTTCGGCGTCCTGGCCGTCTGTCTTCCCGTAGGAGGACTGCTGATTTATTTGGCCAGATTTACCGACATTCTGACCAAAATACCCTTTCTTCAAGGGTACCAGATCACAAGAGTTCTTGCCTGGCTGAATCCTGACGAATACGCATCTACCGGCTACCAGCAGGCCAATTCCATTATGGCCATCGGCTCCGGCATGCTCAAGGGAAAAGGGCTGAATAATAATACACTGGCATCCGTAAAAAACGGCAATTTTCTATCCGAAGAGCAGACAGATTTTATCTTTGCCGTTATCGGAGAGGAGCTGGGCTTTATCGGCTGCGTAGCGGTGATTGCCCTGTTTGCCGTGCTGGTGTTCGAATGCCTTTGGATGGCACACCGGGCAAGAGATCTGTCAGGAAAGCTGATCTGCTGTGGGGTGTCAGCGCTTCTGGCTTTCCAGACCTTTGCCAACATTGCCGTAGCCACCGGGATCTTCCCCAATACGGGGCTTCCCCTGCCGTTTATCAGCTACGGAGTGAGTTCGCTGGTCAGTATGTACATCGGACTGGGGGTTTTATTAAATGTCGGACTTCAGAGAAATAAGCATTGATATATAAGGAGGGTTTCGTTATGAATATTGGTCTGATCGCCCATGATTCCAAAAAGAAGCTGATGCAGAATTTCTGCATCGCATACCGGGGGATTTTAAGCAGAAATACACTTTACGCCACAGGAACGACAGGACGTCTCATTGAAGAGGTCACCAATCTTAATGTCCATAAGTTCCTGGCCGGTCATTTGGGCGGAAATAAGCAGCTCAGCGCGGAAATCGAACACAACACCATCGATCTGGTGATCTTTTTAAGAGATCCCCTTCATCCGAAGGAGCATGAACCGGACGTAAATGACGTTGTCAGACTCTGCGACCTATACAATATTCCTCTGGCCACCAATGTGGCCACGGCAGAGCTGTTGATCAAATCTTTGGACCGCGGAGATCTGGAATGGAGAGAAGCATACCGATAAGGAAAAACGGAAGGAAGGCATGGCTGCTGGCCGCGGCCTTTCTTTTCACGGCCGGACTGTCCGCCTGCGGAAGCGAAGTGACCGATTCTCCTTACCGTATGGAGGAACGGGACTTTTCGTCTGTTTCCCGTACCGGGGAGGCTGAATTGTTTGCAGAAGCTCTCTGTGTTCCGGATGAAAGCGGAGCTTATGAAGACACAGCCATTACGGCGGAAGCAGCCGCCCTGTTTTCTCTTGAAGACGGGACCGTGCCGTACTACAAAAACATATATGAACGCCTTTACCCTGCCAGCATCACCAAGGTAATGACCGCCTTGGTGGCGATCCGCCGCGGAAATCCGGAAGATCTGGTCACCGTGACGGAAGATGCGGTGATTACGGAATCGGGAGCCTCCCTGTGCCACATCCAGCCGGGAGACCAGCTGACCCTTGAGCAGCTTCTCTACGGCCTCATGCTCCCTTCGGGAAATGATGCGGGAGCTGCCATTGCCGTACATATCGCCGGAAGTATTTCCGCCTTTGCGGATATGATGAACGAGGAGGCTATGGCCATAGGCGCCACCGGAAGTCATTTTGTCAATCCCCACGGGTTGACGGACCCGGAACACTATACCACCGCCTATGATCTCTATCTTATTTATAATGAAGCAATGAAAGAGCCGGAGTTCCGAAAAATTGTGGGAACTTCTTCCTATTATGCGGAATACGTCAATGCTGCAGGCGAGACCGTATCCCAGACCTGGAAGGCCGGCAACCAGTTTCTCACCGGAGACCGGGAGACTCCTGACGGGGTCACGGTAACAGGCGGAAAGACGGGAACCACCCAGGCCGCCGGATACTGCCTGATCATCTCCAGCGAAGGGGACAGCGGAAACGAATACATCTCTGTTGTGCTGAAAGCAGACAGCCGTCCGTCCCTTTATGATAACATGACAAATCTTATGAATAAAATTGTCAATTAGTGATTGCCTTTTTTTAGAATTCATTCTATAATTAGGGTAATATGAATTGATTTTTTATGCAAATTCAATAAACTCAAGGAGGACATTGTTATGGTTCAGATCATCGCAGGAGTAAAGGGTAAAGGAAAAACAAAACATTTATTGGATAAGGCAAACGCCGCTGTAAAGGAATGCACAGGCTCTATCGTATATCTTGATAAGAGCTCCAAGCACATGTACGAGCTGAACAATAAAATCCGTCTCATCAACGTTAAGGAATATCCTGTCTCTTCCTGTGAAGGGTTTATCGGATTCATCTGCGGAATTATTTCCCAGGATTACGATCTGGAAATGATGTTCCTGGACAGCTTTCTTCGTCTCGCTTCCTTAGAGGGAGAGGACATTTCTGATGTGATTACTACCTTGGAAAATATCGGCGAAAAGTATCATGTGACCTTCGTTCTGAGCGTATCCATGGATAAGGAAACCATGCCTGAGAACGCGCAGAAGGATGTCATCATCGCGTTATAATAAATCAGTGATGACCGGCAGTGAGCATTCATTGCCTCGGCCCGGAAAGAAAACCGCGGGCCTGTCTCTTGTATTCACGGACCCCTGCAGCCACGGCGGGGGTCTTTTTCTTCGGCGGGAGGGCAAAGCCTCTCCCCAATACACTGTCCTTGGAGGATTACGGATTCATGGCAAAAAAAAGGAACCCTGAGGTCATTGACCTGAAAAAGCAGAAAAAACGGATTGATCGGGACCGAGGCATCCGCAGCAATATCGGTACGGTTATTTTCTTTCTGATCTTCGTATATATGGCGTTTTATGTGTATACCTACATCACCAGGGATAAAGTTCAGTTCTACGAAGTCTCAAAGGGCAGCATCATGGAAGACCGGGAATACACCGGCCTTATTTTGCGGCAGGAAACGGTTTATCAGACGGACAGCGCCGGTTATATCA
>CALWEP010000147.1 GCA_944377325.1 uncultured Lachnospiraceae bacterium | reverse complement strand
GGACGGACTCGGATATCCCGATATGACTGCCCACTATCTGAAAGTACGTGTAAACTATTGAACCGCGTAGTACCGAACGGTACGCTACGTGGTGTGGAAGGGGAGGGTCAAATCTCCCCTATCCGATTCCGTTTGGGTATTGACGAAGAGAAAAAATAGATTCATACTGTATGGAGTATACATAAGACAGGAGGACGTGGTGCAATGATCAATTTTGAAAATCTCTTTGAAATGCAGGGGATGCTGTTTGTGCTGATGATCGTGGGGGCTTTTCTTACCTGGAGAGGCGTGATCAGAGAAGAGGGACAGAGACTGCTGACGGATCTGGTTATGGATGTGACCCTTCCCTGCACCATTATAAAATCCTTTCAGATGGATTTTGACAGAGACATTCTGGAAAGCTGTCTGACAATCCTTCTTGCGGCCGCAGCCATTCAGGCGGGAAGCTTTTTCCTCAGCGCAGTCATGTACCGGGGAATAAAAGACAAAAAGCATAAAAAAGTCCTGCAGTACGCCACGATCTGCTCCAATGCGGGGATTCTGGGAAACCCTATTGCAGAGGGAGTGTTCGGCAGCTTGGGACTTCTCTATGCTTCCGTTTATCTGATTCCTCAGAGAATTTTTATGTGGTCTGCCGGACTTACCTATTTTACGGAAAGTCCGAGCAAAAAAGAACTGGCTAAAAAGGTGCTGACCCACCCCTGCATCATTGCGGTGGAAATCGGTCTGGTGCTTATGGTCACTCAGATCCGGCTGGGAGGATTTGTGAGCGCATCCGTCAACAGCCTGGCCAATTCCAACACGGCGGTTTCCATGCTGCTTATCGGCTCCTTCCTGGCCGGAGTGGATTTGAAATCCATGTTCCGGAAAACTTATTTTTATTACGGATTTATCCGGCTGTTTCTCATCCCTCTGCTGGTTTACCTTCCCTGCGCCGCCCTTCGCCTGGATCCGGTGGTGACGGGAGTGTCCACGGTTCTGGCAGCCATGCCGGCAGCCAGCTCTTCGGCGATTTTAGCTTCCAAGTACCAGTGCGACGAGGTATTCGCATCCAAATGCGTGGTGTTTACCACGCTGCTTTCCATGGCGACCATTCCGCTGTGGTGCCTGTTTCTGGCATAAGAAGCCGGTCAGTAATGAATCACCTCGGAAGCGTTCCGGATACGTTCTGCCACGGCCTGACCTTCGGGAGAGAGGAAAAAGCGATAGGTGGACTCAGGGACCAGACTGCGGATTTCTTCCGTTTTTCCGTCATGGATCAGGCTGCGTACCCGGGAAGCGCTGATGGCAGTTCCGTCCGCCTCTTTTCTCGGCAGGATGATGCATTCCATGCCTGCGGTACGCAGTTCTGTTTTCATTACCTCATTGTAAAGCTTCGTCACATGGCTGAAGGGCTCTTCTCCCACGAATCGGCAGGAGATGTTCAGCTGTGAGGCGATTTTTTTGAATACGGAAATGTCTAGAGCCGCATGGGCGCGGCTGACCGTATCTTCGTCCTTCCGAAACTAGGAGGGGAAGGTGGCGTTGGAGATCATGTAGCTGTCCGTTCCGTGGAATACAAGACCGGGAATGCCGGAGCAGCCCTCCTTTACCAGACGCATCCGCACATGGGCGGGAACCAGAGAGGCATCTTCCGATACCACAAAAATATGGAGCAGGCTGCAGCGGCGCGCTGCCTCCTCCACCAGATAGCGGTGGCCAAGGGTAAAGGGATTGGCGTTCATCACGATGGCTCCGGCCCCTTCCGAAGGCAGGACCGGAGCGGCGGCGTCCGTCTCCCGCTCCAGCTTTTTGAGAAACTCTTCCAGTCCCTTCCGCCGGTTTTCCATAAACACCACCCGGTCCGGAACCCTGGCAATCTCATAAAAGCCCAGATCTCGGAAAAAAAGGGCGGTGCTGCACTTGGTGTAAAGGAATAAATGGGTGTTTCCCCTTTCGTACTGATATTCCATCAGATGGGAGACGACCTGATTCAGCAGCCCTTCTCCCTGACGGGAGGAATCCACTGCCATACAGCGGAGTGTGTTTCCGAAGCAGGAGCCGGTGGCGGCCAGCTGATAATCCTCGTCGAACAGCCCAAGGGTGTAATCCAGATTTCTGTCCCGCCGGATTCCTTCTTTTTCCAGAAGCCGGTCCAGCATGGCCATGGAACGGCGGTCGGAGGGACGGATGACGCTGACGGTGTATTCTGACATAATGATCCTCCTTATGGTTTGCCGGGGGCAGGCAACGCCCCCGTTCTTCTCTCTATAATGATAGCAGAAGGGGGAGGGAAATGCCAATACGGATTTCCCTATACGTGGGATAGGAATCGGGCAGGGGATGGAAATAGGTTGACTTCCCAGCCTGCTTTGCCGTATAATAAAACCATCTATGTGAAAGTGAGGCACACCAATGGTAAAGAGCATGACTGGCTTTGGCCGCTATGAGGCGGTGACGGAAGAGTATAAGATTTCCGTGGAGATCAAGGCGGTAAATCACCGCTACCTGGATATGAGCATTAAGATGCCGAAAAAATTCAGCTACTTTGAGGCCGGTATACGCACCCTCTTAAAGAACTATATCCAGAGGGGAAAGGTGGATGTCTATATTGCCTATGAGGATTATACGGAGGGAAATCTCTGTCTGAAATATAACGAGAGTCTGGCGGCAGAATATATGGACGCCTTTCGGAAAATGGCGGAGCGGTTCGGCATTGAAAATGACGTGAAGGTATCGGCTCTGTCCCGCTATCCGGAGGTTCTCACCATGGAAGAGGTGCCGGAGGATGAGGAGCATCTCTGGCAGGTGCTGTCTCAGGCGGCAGAGGAGGCGGCGCGGCGGTTTGTGGACAGCAGAATCGCAGAAGGAGAGAGGCTGAAAAACGATCTCACGGCCAAGCTGGACGATATGCTGGCGCTGGTGGATTTTATTGAAGAGAGGGCGCCCAGGCTGCTGACGGAATACCGGCAGAAGCTGGAGGACAAGGTAAAAGAGCTGCTGGCATCTGCTGCCGTGGATGAGAGCAGGATTGCGGCGGAGGTGACCATCTATGCGGACAAGATCTGCGTGGATGAGGAGATGGTACGCCTGCGCAGCCACATTCTGGCTACCAGGGAAAAGCTGCTGGCCGGAGGAGCGGTGGGACGGGAGCTGGACTTTATCGCCCAGGAGATGAACCGGGAGGCGAACACCACCCTATCCAAATCCAACGATCTAGAGATCTCGGATAAGGCCATTGCCTTAAAGACGGAGATCGAGAAGGTCCGGGAACAGATCCAGAATATTGAATAAGACAGCCGGAGGGAGAGTTCCATGAAAGAAAGAGGAGTATTGGCAGTTGTGTCCGGATTTTCAGGAGCCGGAAAGGGCACGCTGATGAAAGCTCTGCTGGGGAAATATGACAATTATGCCCTGTCTGTTTCCGCCACCACAAGAAAGCCCAGAGAGGGCGAAGAGCACGGAAGGGAATACTTTTTTGTGGAAAAGGCAGAGTTTGAAAAGATGATAGAGGAAGACAGGCTTATCGAATATGCCAAATATGTGGAGCATTATTACGGTACTCCGAAAGAGTACGTGATGAGTCAGATGGAGGCGGGAAAGGATGTGATCCTGGAAATTGAGATCCAGGGAGCGCTGAAGGTGAAGGAAAAATTTCCTGAGACCCTGCTTCTGTTTGTGACGCCGCCGTCGGCCAGGGAGCTGAAGGAGCGTCTGGTGGGCCGCGGTACGGAAACCATGGAGGTTATTGAGGCTCGGATGAAGAGGGCCTGCGAGGAGGCGGAACAGATGGACCGCTATGATTACCTCCTGATCAACGATCAGGTAGACCGGTGCGCGGAGGAAATGCACCGCCTGATTCAGGCGCAGCATCGCCGCATGGAGCTCCATGGGGAGTTTGTGGCGGCCATGAAAAAAGAACTGAAGGAAATTTCAGAATAGAGACAGAGACATAGAAAGGAAGAAAAAATATGTTGCATCCATCTTATACCGATCTGATTGAAGCTGTAAACAGCGATGTGGAGCCGGGAGAGCAGCCGGTTGTACAGAGCCGCTATTCCATTGTGATCGCCAGCGCGAAAAGAGCCAGACAGCTGATTGCCGGCGAGGAGGCTACCGTTCCCTCCGCGGGAAGAAAGCCCTTATCCGTAGCGGTAGAGGAGCTTTACAAGACGAATGTGAAGATCCTTCCCGAAGAAGAGGAAGAGGCAAAGGAAGAGGAAGAGTAAAAGAGAAAAGCTGCAGGATGCTGCAGCCGCGCTCCGGCGCGAGTGTGCGCCTGGGCGCACACTTTTTTTTCTACGAAAAACGGAAAAACATCATGAGGAGTCAGAACATGAAATTACTTTGTATATCCCTGGGCTGCGATAAAAATCTGGTGGACAGCGAAAATATGCTGGGTCTTCTCTATCAGGACGGATTTACTTTCACGGATGATGAGAGAGAAGCGGATGTAATTCTGGTGAATACCTGCTGTTTTATCGGCGATGCCAAGGAGGAGAGCGTCAACACCATTTTGGAAATGGCGGAATACCGGAAATCCGGTCCGTGCAGAGCGCTCATTGTCACGGGCTGCATGGCCCAGCGGTACAAGGA
>CALWEP010000146.1 GCA_944377325.1 uncultured Lachnospiraceae bacterium | reverse complement strand
GGAAGAACCTTTTCCACCATCCTTATCGCTGTGGGAAATATGTGCGTTTTGAGAATGATCTACATCCATTTTCTCGTGCCTCTGTCCCCCAGCTTCCATGCGGTGGTAATGTGCTACCCCGTTACCTGGATCACAACGATGACGATGGATCTGCTGTACTGCTGGAAGGCCAGATGGCTTCCGAGGGAAGAAAAATAGAACTATCCATGAAAAAAGCATATTCGGAGGAACATATGAAAGACGGATTTATCAAAGTGGGAGCGGCGACTCCCGGAGTGAAGGTGGCGGATACCGCCTATAACAGAGCTCGGATGGAGGAAATGATCCGGGAGGCGGGAGAGAGAGGAGTTAAGATCCTGGTGTTCCCGGAGCTGTCCCTTACGGCTTATACCTGCGGAGACCTGTTCGGCCAGAGGCTCCTGCTGGACCGGGCGAAAGAGGAGCTGAAAAAGCTGGCGGAAGCCGCCGCCGACCGGGACATGCTGATTTTCGCAGGGCTGCCGTGGGCTCAGGACGGAAAGCTTTACAATGTGGCCGCTGCCGTAAAGGGGGGAAAGGTGCTGGGATTGGTGCCCAAACTCCACCTTCCCAACTACGGGGAGTTTTACGAGGCAAGGAACTTTGAGCCGGGAACGGAAGAGGTGATTGAGGTGGACTGGGACGGGGAAAAGGTGCCCATGGGAAGCCGTCTGCTGTTCTGCTGCCGGGAACTGCCCGAGCTTAAAGTGGCGGCGGAGATCTGCGAGGATCTGTGGGTGGCCTGCCCGCCCAGCACGGCTCACGCTATGGCCGGGGCTACGGTAATCGTAAACTGCTCTGCCAGCGATGAAACTACGGGAAAGAGCGATTACAGGCGCAGTTTGGTGAGCGGACAGTCTGCCCGCCTTGTGTGCGCTTATATCTACGCAAATGCGGGAGAGGGAGAATCCAGTCAGGACCTGGTATTCGGCGGACATGACCTGATCGCGGAAAACGGAAGGATTCTGGCGGAATCGCCCAGATTTCGCACCGGCCTGTGGACGGCAGATGTGGATGTGGAAAGACTGGACGGGGAGCGCCGCCGGATGAGCACATTTTCCCCGGAAGGCGGAGAGAAATGGAGACGGGTGGAATTTTCCCTGAAGCCGGAGGAGACCCGTCTGGAAAGGAGCATAGATCCGGCTCCCTTCGTTCCCGGAAATGCAGCGGACCGGGAGAAGCGGTGCGAGGAGATTCTGTCCATACAGGCCGCCGGACTGAAGAAACGGCTGGAGCATACGGGCTGCCGCGACGCGGTGGTGGGAATATCTGGAGGCCTTGATTCCACCCTGGCACTGCTGGTGACGGCCAGAGCGTTTGATATGCTGGGAATTCCCAGAGAGAGGATTCACTCTGTGACCATGCCCTGCTTTGGCACCACGGACCGCACGTATCAGAATGCCTGTCTGATGACAGGAAAGCTGGGAGCCACCCTGCGGGAGGTGGATATCCGGGAGGCTGTAACCCTGCATTTTCGCGATATCGGCCATGATATGAACCGCCATGACGTGACCTATGAGAACTCTCAGGCCAGGGAAAGGACTCAGGTACTGATGGATATTGCCAACCAGGTAAACGGAATGGTGATCGGAACGGGAGACATGTCGGAGCTGGCCCTGGGCTGGGCCACATACAACGGCGATCATATGTCCATGTACGGGGTAAACGCTTCCGTTCCCAAGACTCTGGTGCGTCATTTGGTTCGTTACTATGCCGATACCTGCGGGGAGGAGGAGCTGAGGGCTGTCCTTCTGGATGTGCTGGATACGCCGGTGAGTCCGGAGCTTCTGCCGCCTGAGGACGGTGTGATCTCCCAAAAAACGGAGGATTTGGTAGGCCCCTATGAGCTTCATGACTTCTTCCTGTATCAGGTGCTTCGGTGCGGAAGCCGCCCGTCCAAAATTTTCCGGCTGGCACAGCTGGCATTTCAGGGAGAGTATGACAGAGAAGTGATTTTAAAATGGCTGAAGGTCTTTTACCGCCGCTTCTTCGCTCAGCAGTTCAAGCGTTCCTGCCTGCCGGACGGACCGAAGGTGGGTTCGGTTGCCGTTTCCCCCAGAGGAGATCTGCGGATGCCCAGCGACGGAGCTGCCGCCATCTGGCTGGAGGAGGTGGAGGCGCTGTCATGATTACAAGCACATCCAATGCCCAGGTCAGGCAGGCGGCTGCTCTGGCGAAAAAAGCCAGAGAGCGGAAAAAGACCGGTCTGTTTCTGGTTGAGGGACGAAAAATGTTTGAGGAAGCGCCTCGGTCCTGGCTGGAAAAGGCCTATGTAACGGAGCGGTATCTGGAGGAGCACGGCGCTCCGGGGGATGACATTTCCTGGGAGACAGTGACGGAAGATGTGATGAAGGCCATGGCGGACACCCAGACGCCCCAGGGAATTCTGGCTCTGGTACGCCAGCCGGAATGGGAGCTTTCCGATGTATGGAACGGAGACAAACCGCATATTATCCTGTTGGAGCCCCTTCAGGATCCGGGAAATCTGGGGACAATCCTCCGGGCGGGAGAAGGCGCCGGCATCACCGGCGTAATCATGAACCGGGAAACGGCGGATATTTTCAATCCGAAAGTGATCCGGTCCACCATGGGCTCCATTTACCGTGTGCCCTTTGTCTATACGGACAGCCTGGAGGACGCGGCCCGGGAGGTAAAGAACAGGGGGATCCGTTTATATGCCGCCCATCTGAAGGGAGCAAGGTCCTATGACTGTGAAGATTACCGGTCCGGCTGCGGATTTCTGATCGGAAACGAGGCCAGAGGGCTGACGGAAGAGGCGGCGTCTTTGGCGGACTGCCGCATCAAAATTCCCATGCTGGGGCAGGTGGAATCTTTAAACGCGGCGGTGGCGGCCTCCGTACTTATGTATGAGACGGCGCGGCAGCGGCGGAGCTGACGGGAAACAGGCTGACAGTATTTGGATTTTTCTTACAATTTCTTACAAATTTCCGGAAATAATTGTAAATGATCTGAAAATATGATAGGATATGGGCAGTTAGCGAAGAGAGGAGGAGAAGAGATGGCTGCGGTATATTGGCTGATTGCGTTTGTAGTGCTGGTAGGGATTGAAGCGGCGACAATGGCGCTTACCACCGTGTGGTTTGCCGGAGGAGCCATAGCTGCCTTTGTGGCTGCTCTGGCAGGAGCCGGAGTGGAGGTTCAGCTGGCGGTGTTTGCGGCGGCCTCTTTTATTCTTTTACTGTTTACCAGACCGCTGGCAGCCCGGCTTTTGAAGTCCGGGAAGAATCAGATCAGAACCAATGTGGACGGCCTCATAGGAAGGCGGGCCAAGGTAACGGAGGTTGTGGACAATGAACTGGGAACGGGAGCCGCTGTGGTAGGCGGACAGGAGTGGACGGCCAGAGCCTTTGACGGGAAAAGCCGCTTTCTGCCGGGAGAGCAGGTGGAAATCCGGGCAGTGGAAGGCGTAAAGCTGATGGTAAGCGGAATTCAAAAAGAAAACTGAAGGATTTAGGAGGAAACAATATGGGTGGAATTTTAGCTACGATACTGCTGATGATACTGCTGGTGATACTGCTGATCATTCTGGCATCCTGCGTTCGGATCGTTCCCCAGGCTCATGCGGTAGTGGTGGAACGGCTGGGAGCTTATCAGGGCACATGGTCCGAGGGACTTCATTTTAAGATGCCCTTTATTGACCGGATCGTGAGAAGAATGACTTTGAAGGAGCAGGTCGTGGACTTTGATCCTCAGCCGGTGATTACTAAGGATAACGTAACCATGAGAATCGATACGGTGGTCTTTTTCCAGATTACGGATCCCAGGCTCTATACTTACGGGGTGGAAAATCCCATTATGGCCATTGAGAATCTGACGGCCACTACGCTGAGAAATATCATCGGAGATCTGGAGCTGGATCAGACCCTGACCTCCAGAGAAACGATCAATACCACCATGCGTGCATCCCTGGACGCCGCTACGGATCCCTGGGGGATTAAGGTAAACCGGGTAGAGCTGAAGAATATCATTCCCCCTGCCGCCATCCAGGATGCCATGGAGAAGCAGATGAAGGCGGAGCGGGAACGCCGCGAAGCGATTCTGAGAGCGGAGGGCGAAAAGAAGTCCACCATTCTTGTGGCAGAAGGAAAGAAGGAGTCGGCCATTCTGGACGCGGAAGCGGATAAGCAGGCAGCGATTCTTCATGCGGAGGCAGAAAAGGAGAAGAGAATTAAGGAAGCGGAAGGACAGGCGGAGGCAATTCTGAAGGTACAGCAGGCCAACGCAGAAGGGCTGAGGATGCTTAAGGAGGCAGGCGCCGATGAGGCGGTGCTGACGCTGAAGGCACTGGAAGCCTTCGGAAAGGCTGCCGACGGCCGGGCGACAAAGATCATCATTCCTTCGGAGATTCAGGGAATAGCCGGCTTAGTGAAATCTCTTACGGAGGTCAGCAAAGAGGATGACAGGAAATCCTCATAGGGAAAAACGGATACGAAACGGAAAAAGAGTCTGCACAGGCGGGCTCTTTTTCTCAACCACCGGATCGGCAAAAGGTATGGGAGAGATCTGAAATGGAAAGAAAGCTGGATTTTTCAAAAGAATACGGTCTTGTACTGGAGGGCGGAGGAGCCAGGGGGGCCTATCAGATCGGAGCCTGGAAGGCTCTGAGGGAGGAGGGAATCCGGATCCGGGGCGTGGCAGGATCTTCCGTGGGCGCCTTAAACGGCGCTCTGATCTGTATGGATGATCCGGAGCTGGCAGAGAAAATCTGGGGAAATATTTCTTATTCTCAGGTCATGAACGTGAACGAACAGGCGATCCGCCAGCTGAAGGGAAAGACCTGGAAGGGAGCGGATGTGTCCGCTATTCTGAAGGAGGCGGGAAGGATCATCACAGACAGAGGAATCGACATTGCTCCCTTAAAAAAGCTGATCCGGGAAAATGTGGATGAGGCCAGGCTGAGGGCATCGGGAAGGGAGCTTTACACCGTTGCCCTGTCCCTGGATGACAGACGGGGAGTCTGCATGGATCTGTCGGAGGTTCCGGAAGGAGCCGTGGGGGATATGCTTTTAGCCAGCGCCTATTTTCCGGCATTTAAAAACGAACGCCTGGGAGGCAAGCGGTATATGGACGGGGGCGGGTACAACAATGTGCCTCTGGACGTGCTGCTGGAGCGGGGCTATGAGAATATTATCGTGATCCGTATTTACGGCTGGGGAGTGGACAGGGAAAAGGAGACGGTCATTCCGGAGGGCGTGCGCGTCTCCCATGTGGCGCCCAGGCAGAGCCTGGGAGGAATTCTGGAATTTGACGGGGCAAAGGCCAGAAGAAATATGAAGCTGGGGTATTTCGATGCAAAGCGGCTGATCTACGGTCTGGCGGGAAAGCGGTATTATATTGACGCTCCCGGGGGAGAGCCTTACTATTTTGACCGGATGATGTCGGAGCTGGAGGTTTTAAAGATCTGCCTGGAAAGGGAGCTGGGCCGGGAGGGGCTGGAGCAGCTGCAGGGCTACCGGCCTTTTACGGAAGATATTTTTCCGGCGCTGGCCGAGAAACTGGGGCTTGCGGACAATTGGGATTACAGGGATCTCTATCTGGCCGTTCTGGAGGAGCTGGCGGGGAAGGCAAGACTTAACCGCTTCCGTATCTACACGGCGGGGGAACTGTATCGGAAAACTATGGAAAAGCTCAGGCCCATGGAGAAGAGAAAGCTGCTTGACAGTGATGAAAAGGTATAGTAACGTGTAAGGAAAGAAAAGGAAAAGAGAGGACCATTCATGTATATACAGGAAAAAAAGCGGGGACCGAGAAACGGAGCCATGATTCTGAACGTACTACATGTGGCGCCGGGGCCTCTGATCGTAGTCTTGGGAGTTCAGACCTTTCTGGACCCGGAGGATCATATGTTCTTTTTTCCGGTGATTTTCTTGCTGGGAGGAGCGCTGAATCTGACGGACGGAGTCTGCCTCTGCCGTCGCTGTATAAGAGAGAAGAAGAGCAGGAGAGCTGGCTGGCTGCTGACTGCAGTGGGGATTTTTCTGCTGCTGATCAGCGGACTGAGCGCTCTGAGCATTTGGAGGTAAGCATTGAAGAAAGAGATACTGAACTTGCTGAAAGAAACGGAAGGATATGTGTCCGGCCAGGATCTGTGCGACCGGTTTCAGGTTTCCCGCACAGCGGTCTGGAAGGCGATCCGTCAGCTGGAAGAGGAGGGCTATGAAATTGAAGGAGTGCGCAACCGAGGCTATCGCCTGAACAGCTGTCCCGACAGGCTGACGGAAGAGGAACTGGGGCCGCTGATTACGGGGAAATGGGCCGGACGGCCTGTTTTTTACTGTCCGGAAGTCAGCTCTACCAACGATCTGGCGAAACAGCTGGCATCGGAGGGCTGTCCTCACGGGACTTTGGTAACGGCGGAGAGACAGACTGCAGGAAGGGGACGAAGGGGAAGAACCTGGGTCTCCCCCAAGGGAGAGTCCGTCTATATGAGCCTTGTTCTGCGGCCGAAGCTTCCTCCGTCATCCGCGTCTATGGTGACCCTTGTGGCGGCCATGGCGGTGGCGGCCGGCCTGAAAAAGACGGCAGGGATCGACGGACAGATCAAATGGCCCAATGATCTGGTGACAGGAGGCAGGAAGATCAGCGGCATACTGACGGAAATGAGCGCGGAGCTGGACTGCATCCATTATGTGATCATCGGAATCGGAATCAATGTGGGGCAGAAAGAGTTTCCGGAGGAACTGGCCGGCTGCGCCACTTCCCTCCGCATGGAGACGGGACAGCCGGTGAACCGGTGCCGCGTGGCAGCCGCCGTTATGGAGGCCTTCGAGGAATACTATGAAAAATATGAGAAGGCAGGGGATATGTCCCTGCTGATGGAAGAATATAACCGGGAGCTGGCCGGAATGGGAGGCCGGGTACGGGTATTGGCTCCGGGAGGAGAATACTGCGGAATATCCAAAGGA
Organism: uncultured Lachnospiraceae bacterium; assembly: GCA_944377325.1. Lineage (GTDB taxonomy): Bacteria > Bacillota > Clostridia > Lachnospirales > Lachnospiraceae > Lachnoclostridium_A. Next base: position 2,614 of record CALWEP010000146.1, on the reverse strand, counting down.
ATTGACAGGGAAGGAAGGCTGCTGGTGGACAGAGAGGACGGAAGCCGGGAAGCGGTGGCTTCCGGCGAGGTTTCTGTCCGCGGGCTTTACGGATATGTATGATGAGGCAGTGGTATCAAGAACTGAAAGTCCTGGAAAGGGATAAGGAACTGTCCGAGGAGGACAGGCTGAGGGCGGCGGAAGGGCCGCTGCTTGCCTGGTACGGAGAGAATGCCAGGGAACTGCCCTGGCGGGATTCCCCGGGCCCTTATGAGGTCTGGATATCGGAAATCATGCTCCAGCAGACCCGGGTAGAGGCGGTAAAGCCTTATTTTCTCAGATTTATGCAGGAATTTCCCACCATAAAGAGTCTGGCGGAGGCAGAAGATGACCGTCTGATGAAGATGTGGGAAGGGCTGGGCTACTACAGCCGGGCCAGAAATCTGAAAAAAGCGGCGGTCATAGCCTGCGAACGGTACGGCGGAAATCTGCCGGATACTTATGAGGGCCTTCGTCAGCTGCCGGGAATCGGCAGCTATACGGCAGGGGCGGTGGCATCCATCGCGTACGGGCTGAGGGAGCCGGCGGTGGACGGAAATGTGCTTCGGGTTCTCTCGCGCCTGACGGCCAGCAGGGAAGACATCGGAAAGCAGTCGGTCAAACGGGAAATGGAGGATCTGATCCGCCGGGTCATGCCGGAACAGGGAACGGGAGAATATAATCAGGCCCTGATCGAGATAGGGGCGCTTATCTGCGTACCCAACGGGGAACCCAAGTGCGGGGAATGCCCGCTGGAATCTCTGTGTCTGGCCTGCCGCAGAAAACTGACGGCCGAGATTCCCGTCAAGGCTCCCAAGAAAGCCAGAAGAGTGGAGAAACGGACGATTTTTCTGGTGGAGACGGAGGACCAGGTGCTGATCCGAAAGAGGGAAGAGGGCGGACTGCTGGCGTCGCTTTATGAGCTGCCCGGGACGGACGGGTGGACGGGAGCGGAGGAAGGCCTTCGCCTGCTGGGAATCCCCCGGGAGCTCCTTGCGGAGTGGGAGGAACTTCCGCCGGCAAAGCATATTTTTTCCCATGTGGAGTGGAGAATGAAGGGGATCAGGCTGAGGCTGTCCCGGGCTCCGCAGCGGGAGAAGGAAGAAGGCTTCCCCTTTTTTGTTTCCAAAGAGGAGCTGGAGAGCCGCTATCCCCTGCCGGCAGCTTTTTCGGCTTACCGCTGTCTGGTATAGAGACGTGCTTTTGTGTTATACTATCATTGAAATGGCGAGGAGGAGCCTATGAAACGAATGCTGTTTGTAATCAATCCCCGTTCCGGAAAGGGGCGGATCGGCCGTCACCTGATTTCCATACTGGATCTGTTTGCTCAGAAAGGCTACCGGGTGGAGACCCATATTACGCAGAGGCCTTTGGACGCAAGGGAAAAGACGGCTCTGGCAGGCCGGGGAGCGGATCTGATTGTGTGCAGCGGAGGAGACGGAACTCTGAACGAGGTTATATCGGGGATGATGGAGCTGAAGCGGATTCCGGTGCTGGGTTACATTCCGGCAGGCTCTACCAACGATTATGCCGCCAGCCTGGGGCTGCCCCGCCAGATGGAGCGGGCGGCTAAAACTGCGGTGGAGGGAAAGCCTTACACGGCGGATGTGGGAAAATTCGGCGATGACCGCTATTTTGTATATATTGCCGCTTTCGGCGCATTTACGGAGGTTTCCTATCTCACTCCTCAGGATAAGAAGAATGTTCTGGGCCACCAGGCGTATATGCTGGAGGCAGTAAAGAGCCTGACCGATATCCGGGGAAGGAAAATGAAGATCGAGTGGGAGGAAGGGGAGCTGGAAGGAGAGTTCCTGTTCGGAATGGTGACGAACACCATCAGTGTGGGAGGCTTCAAGGGACTGGTGAGCCGGGATGTGGCCCTGAATGACGGATATTTTGAAGTTCTTCTCATTCGGATGCCGAAAAGTCCCTTGGATCTGAGCAATATTGTGTCTTATCTGTTTCTGAAGGAGGAGGAGAACGAGCTGGTATATCGATTTAAAAGCAGAAGGGTGAAAATGACTGCCGAAGAGGAGGTGGACTGGGTGCTGGACGGAGAGTTCGGCGGAGCCAGAAAGGAAGTGGAGATCGTCAATCTGGAAAAAAAGATCCGCATCATGCGGGGGTAAAAACAGGGAAAATTACATAAGAAAAAACTGTTGAAATCTGTAAAAAAGTGTTATATAATGATTTGATGTGTAGATTTCTTTTTTGAAAGGACGTTATTCAGTGGGAAAAGAACCGGCAGCTTTTTTGGAAAAACTTCAGAAACTTGTGAACCAGGGAAAGGCAAAGGGAAATACTCTCGACATTGGAGAGATCAATGACTGTTTCCTGGGAGAGGAACTGAACGCAGAGCAGATGGACCATATTTATGCGTACCTGGAGGAACACAATATTGATGTGGTTCCCGTAATGGACGATGCCAGCCTGGCGGACGAGGTGCTACTGCTCGACGATGATGTGGACGACAGTTTCATGAAGGACTCCGAGAACGAGGAGGACATCGACCTGGATGCCATTGATTTGCTGGAGGGGATAGGTACAGAAGACCCGGTCCGGATGTATCTGAAGGAGATAGGGACTGTGCCGCTGC
>CALWEP010000145.1 GCA_944377325.1 uncultured Lachnospiraceae bacterium | reverse complement strand
GCTATTGCAGAGGCTGAGGCATATCCGGGTCCGTCCCTGATCATCGCTTACGCTCCCTGTATCAACCACGGTATCCGCGCAGGTATGGGCAAAGCTCAGACCGAGGAGAAGAAGGCTGTTGAGAGCGGCTACTGGCATATGTTCCGCTACAATCCGGCTCTGAAGGCAGAGGGCAAGAACCCCTTCACTCTGGATTCCAAGGCTCCGACCGGAGATTACAAGGAATTCTTAAAGGGCGAAGTTCGTTACACCTCTCTGGCTCTGAAGAACCCGGCAAGAGCAGATATGCTGTTTGAGAAGGCAGCAGAGAATGCTAAGGAGAGATACAGACATCTCACCAGACTGTCTGCTCTGTACGCTCCGGAAGAGGAGTAAATAGAATAATGATCCGTCCGTTTTCGGATCGGATTTGTGCTCAAATAATAAGGAAGTGCCGCAAAATTATCAAAACAGATGATTGAGCGGCACTTCCGCTCGTTACGGCAAAAAGTCCGGCGATCTGCTCTGGTTTCAGAGCAAACGCCGGACTTTTTGCCGTACTTAATTGCTATGCATTATGTTCAGATTATATCCCAGGCACAGCAAAAGAAACTTAAGTTTTACGGGAGCATATTACGGAAGGGCAATCGTAAGGATTCTTTAAGAAAATTGTTCTTGCGGTTCAGAGGAAAATAGCGTATAACTGTACTAGATGTATTAATACAGTGAAAGGAGGCGGCGGATGATATTCCTGGATTATAAAGACAGGCGGCCCATTTATGAACAGGTGATGGATCAGCTGCGGGAATGGATGCTCATGGGCGTGCTCAGGCAGGATGAAAAACTGCCGTCCGTCCGCGCCCTGGCCACAGAGCTTTCCATCAATCCCAATACGATCCAGAGAGCTTATATGGAACTGGAACGGGACGGATATATTTATTCCATAAAAGGGAAGGGGAGCTTTGTGGCGGATGCATCCCGGCTGATGGACCGGGAGAGGGAGACGCTGCGGACGGATATGGAAAAACTGGCGGAACGAGCGGTCCGCATGGGCCTGGATAAGGGAGAATTTTCCGCTTTGGCAGAAACGGCATACGGAAAGGCAGGGGAAAGCGATGATCGAGACAGTGAATCTGACAAAACGGTTTGACGATATTTTAGCTGTGGACCATATTACGGCTCAGATCAAGGACGGGAGCGTATTTGGTTTGGTGGGAACAAACGGAGCGGGGAAAAGTACATTTCTTCGCCTGCTTTCCGGCGTTCTGAAGCCGGATGAAGGAACGGTGACCATTGACGGCAGGGAAGTTTACGAGCGGGAGGATGTGAAATCCGAATTTTTCTATATTTCGGATGATCAGGCTTTTCTGAATAACGGTACTCCGGGAGATATGATGGCATTCTACAGCAAACTGTACCCCGGCTTCGACAGGAGCCGGTTTGACAGACTGCTGGGAAATTTCGGGCTGGACCGGCGCAGACGGATCAGTACGTTTTCGAAGGGGATGAAAAAGCAGCTGTCCATTATCTGCGGGCTCTGCGCAGGCACGAACTATCTGTTCTGCGATGAGACTTTTGACGGACTGGATCCGGTGATGAGACAGACGGTGAAGAGCCTGTTTGCCAATGATATGGAGGAACGGGGGATGACGCCGATTATTGCTTCTCATAACCTGAGGGAGCTGGAAGATATCTGCGACCATGTGGGACTGCTTCACAGAGGGGGAATCCTGCTGTCAAAGGATCTGGACGATATGAAGACTTCCATTCACAAGATTCAGTGCGTGCTTCCCGACGGGACGGGACCGGACAGTCTGGCTGCTTTGGAGATTGTGAAAAAAGAGAGCAGAGGGCGCCTGCTTACCCTTACGGTACGGGGAGAAAGGGAACGGGCGGAAGCGGTTATGGAGGCCAGCGGGGCGATCTTTTATGAGCTGATTCCGCTGACGCTGGAGGAGATCTTTATCAGTGAAACGGAGGTGGCGGGATATGACATCAAGAAGCTGGTTTTTTAGGGGAATGACTGAGGAATTCAAACGCCGCCTGTGGGCGGTGGCACTGTCATCTCTTGCGTTTTTCTTTACTTTTCCGGTATCCATGGTTTACCTGACCACACAGAGCGATCGTTCGGATGCGCGGAATCTGAATTATTTCATTGACAGCGCAAAAGAACTTCTGTCTTACGGAAACGGATGGACGGTGACGCTGATGGCGATCATGGCGGTGGTTCTGGGCTTTTCAGGCTTTTCTTATCTGAACTCCAAGAGAAAGGTGGATTTTTACCACAGCCTTCCCGTCAGAAGGGAAAAGCAGTTTCTGATTCGATATTTATGCGGAATTCTCATCGCTGCGGTGCCGTATCTCGTTTTTGCGGTGATCAGCGCGCAGATCGCGGCGGCGGCGGGAGCGCCCATGGGAGAGATTATGAGAACGGCGCTTTTCGGCTGGGCGTATCAGATGCTGAGCTTTCTGATTCCCTATACTGCCGCAGTGATTGCCGCCATGCTTACGGGAAACACGGTAGTGGGGCTTATGGGGTTCGGAGTACTGAATTTTTATTTTCCCCTGTTTGTGCTTCTGTGGCAGGGATTGGCGGAAATGTGTCTTGAAACCTTTTGCAGCCATAATTTTGCAGCTGACTGGGCGGGAAGGCTGTCGCCTATGTTTTTCTATATAAGCGGATTTGACAAAACGGTTACGGGAGGAATGGTTCTGTCCCGGTTGGCGGCAGCTGCGGTCTTCATACTCATTGCTGCGGTTCTTCATAAAAAACGTCCGTCTGAAGCTGCAGGAAGAGCTATGGCCTTCCCCCTCAGTCAGCCGTTTATCCGCATTATGATTACAACGGAGTTTTCCGTCTCAGGACTGATGTTTTTCTGGAACCTGGGCGGGAGGTCCATCGGATGGGCCGTATTCGGACTGCTTGCCGGAGGGGTGATCTGTCACTGTGTGATTGAGATCATCTACCACTTTGACTTTAAAAAACTGTTCTGCCATAAGAGACAGATGGTTTTTTCCCTGGCGTTGGCATTCGGATTCTTCGCCCTGTTTTTCTGGGACATCACCGGGTATGACAGCTGGCTGCCTGACAGCGGGCAGATGGATTCTGCGGCTGCATATGCAGAGAACGGAGCGGACAGCTGGGTGGACTACGGAACCCTGTTTTTGGGAAAAGAAGAAAATGGCCGGAGCTACGGACAGTGGCTGCGGGAGAGCGAGGAGGAGCATATCACTGACCGTATGATTCTGGAAAACAGCGACCTGGCATTGGAATTTGCCCGGACCTGGATTGAAAGCTGGAATCAGACGGGGATGGAAGCGGTTCGGGGAAACAGCTGGCCGGAGGAAAGGGTATGCGTGATCTACCGCATGAAAAACGGCCGGACGGTGAAAAGAGTATATGACATTCCCGAGGAAAACGTAAAGGATCTCTTCCGGGAAATCTATCATGACAGCGGTTACAAAAAAGGACGGTATCCTCTGCTGGAAATGACGGAGGATCAGCTGAAAGGAGTACAGGTCTCCCATATGGGAAAAGAGAGTCTTCTCTCGGAAAAAGAAGGATTTTCACGGGAAGAAATGGCAGAGCTTCTGAAACTTTATCAGAAGGAGCTGAGCAATCTGTCCTTGGAGCAGTCCGGAGAACTTCCGGTGGGAGAAATCCGCTTTTTGGATGAGCTGCGTCTGCAGGCGGCGACGGGAACGAAGGATCAGGAAATGGCGTGGGTCTACGGCAGCCGGGAGTACTATCCCATCTACCCGGCTTTTCAGGAAACCATAGGGGCTCTGTTGAAGCTGAACATTAAGGTAGGAGATCCGATGGACCCGGCTGCGATCCGGTCGGTCTGGGTTGAAGCCGAGGTCGAGACGGAGAGCGATTTTCCGGGAGACATAAGCGTCAGCTATATGGGATACGAGGAGAGAAATCGGGATGCAATTGAAAGGATCGCCTCGGAAATGAAATACAGTTCTTACATAGAATACTGCAGCTTTGGCGATTTTTCAAGGGATGTTTTCCTCAGGGTCAGATTTGAAGATGACAGCGACGAGGCTTTTTTCGTGCCTGACGGCGAAACAGCCGATTGGCTGCGGGAACGGATAAAGGCAAACGCGGAAGAGTAGGGAGATTTTTGCCGGGGAGCGGGCTCCGAGAAATCGGAGCCTGTTTTTGTGCGTCAAAAACCGGATGTGGTAATGAAAACTGCGTCAAATAGATGCAAAAAACTATAATCTGTTTATTTTAAGTATTGACTGAATTTTGAAATGTGATATAGTAGAGTTATAAAGGAATAAGAAGCTGTCTGCGGATACTTCTGGAAAGGAGGAATCGATATGGTAGAGAGGAAGTATCGTGTATTTAACGGAGAATCCACGCAGCCGCCGCCGATTTCGGCATTGATCCAGACAGCAAACCGATTTTGCTGTGACATTTATATGGAAGTGGGATCCCGTCAGTTCAATGTGAAAAACTATGACGAGTTTCAGACGGGCGTGCAGTCGGTGACACACATCTTCGTGCTGTGCTTCAACGGCGAAGATGAACAGGAAGCAGAAGGAAGATTTCAGACTTTATTTGGAGGATATGAAAAAGCAGGATGATCGGGTGCGAAAGAAAATAGCAGCCCAGGACAGGAAATGACGTCCGGGGCTGCTTTTATGTTGGGGAAATTTGCGGGAGGCTGTCAGTGCTCTCCCATGAAATAGGTAAATACGCCGCCTGCCACAGCCAGGAAGATTCCGAGAAGGATCGTACCCAGGGTCAGGGAAGAGAGCTGAGAGAACAGGCCCGTATTGTAAAAAATCGCAAAGGGTGAAGCCAGGATCAGACCGAAGATGGCGCAGTAGGTCTGTACTCCGTAGGACTCAAATAAAAAGGTGATGAGCTTGGCGATGAGAAAGATGCCAAGCAGCACGCCGATGCCGAAGGGAACCAGCACCAGGCACAGCTCCATCATGGCAGGAATGTCAAAAGCCTTCAGAGCGTCGAAAAAGCTCTTCAGGGAGTTGATGATCCCGTAGTAATATCCCAGGATCATCAGTACCAGGGATCCGGAGACGCCGGGAACCACCATGGTGGCTGCAGCGATGATTCCAATGAAAAACAGGATTACCATAGTGCCGGGAGTGGCGGTGATGGTGGACATGGTTTCGCTGGAGGAATTCATAAGCGGCATTCCCACGGCAATGGAAAACAGAATCAGAAAAGCCAGCCAGCCGGAGAACGGAATGCCGTTTCCGGTTTCTTTTTTCTTATTCTGCAGAGAGCGGTAGAGAACCGGCACACCGCCGAGAATCAGCCCTACGAAGGTCATGCAGGTGATGAAGGTCCGGCGGCTCAGCAAATATTCAATGGCGTAGGTAAAGCCCACAATGCCCAGGGCGCAGCCCGCAAGGATGGGAAGCAGGTTGAGAACGCTCCGCCTGAAGTCTTTGAACAGATTGGAAACGGAGCCGATAATTTTGTCATAAACGCCCATGGAAAGCGCCATGGTCCCTCCCGATACGCCGGGGATGACGTTGGCGATGCCGATCAGCATTCCTTTGATGATGTCCAGAATCAATGTCATTCCAAGTTACCTCTTCTTTTCGTTTTCTTTAGATTGTGATCAGTTCGTAGTCTGTGGTGCCCAAGCCCAATTTTTCTGCGTGCTCCAGGCAGCTCTTCCAGTTGGTGGTGGGGTGCACATCTGTAAAATGGTCATGATGGCAGTGCTCCACTTCGTCCAGAACGCTTCCTTTCAGAGGCGTCTGCGCGTTCACCGCATCGGCGCAGGCCATATCCAGGGCTACCGGATCAAAGGATGCGAACATTCCCACATCCGGTACGATGGGGACGTCATTTTCCGCATGACAGTCGCAGTAGGGAGATACGTCTACCACCAGACTGATATGGAAATGAGGTCTGCCGTGGAGAACGGCCCAGCTGTATTCCGCCATTTTCCGGTTGAGAATATCATTGGATTCATCTCCCGGAGCCGCTACGGCGTCCATGGGGCAGGCGCCGATACAGCGTCCGCAGCCTACGCACCGATTGTGGTCGATGGATGCTTTCCGATCTGTGATGGTGATAGCGCCGTGAGCGCAGTTTTTCTGGCAGAAGCCGCAGCCCACACATTTTTCCTGATCCACAAAGGGCTTTCCGGCACTGTGCATTTCCATTTTTCTTGCTCGGGAGCCGCAGCCCATTCCGATATTTTTCAGAGCGCCGCCGAAGCCGGTGGCCTCGTGACCTTTAAAATGGTTCAGAGAAATGATAATATCCGCGTCCATAATGGCGTGTCCGATTTTCGCTTCTTTTACATATTCGCCGTTTTCCACGGGAACCAGTGTCTCATCCGTGCCCTTAAGGCCGTCGGCGATAATTACGTGGCATCCGGTGGAGAAGGGAGAGTAGCCGTTGGTGTAAGCGGCGTCCAGATGGTCCAGGGCATTTTTTCTGCCGCCCACATAGAGTGTGTTGCAGTCGGTGAGAAAAGCTTTTCCCCCCTGCTCCCGGATCAGATCCACCAGAACCTTGGAGTAGTTGGGACGGAGAAAGGCCATGTTTCCCGGCTCCCCGAAGTGGATTTTGATCGCGGCATAGCGGTCTTTAAACTGGATGTTTTCCAGCATACCGGCCTTCTTTACCAGCCGAGCAAGCTTCTGAAGCTGGTTTTCCTGAAGTGTGGTCCGGAAGTTGGTAAAATATACTTTGGATTTTGCCATATTGATCCCTCCTGAATGTTTTGTCTCCCGGCCGGTCTGCCGGGAGAGATCCTAATATACTATACTCTATCTTTTCCGTTCCTTCAATGGAAACTTGAAAGAATCAGTTGCCTGGGCCGTTAAAAAAGAGTATAATTCCAAATTACGGAGGAAATGACGATGAAAAAAAAGCTGAAGGGGCTGCTGAGAATTATTTTCGGAAGGACCACCTTTGCGGTTCTGGCTCTGCTTGTCCAGATCGGGGTGCTCACCGGCTGTTTTTTGTTCCTGACGGAGCATCTTTTTTATGTTTTCTGGATCTATCTGCTGCTGGGGGCGGCGGTCATTCTGCACATCCTGAATAAAAGGGGATCGCCTGAATATAAGATATCCTGGATTATTCCGGTGCTGGTGTTTCCGGTGTTCGGCTCTCTGCTCTACCTGTTTGTGGAGCTGCAGCTGCCTACCCGTCTGATGGCTAAGCGGGTGGAGCAGGTGCTTCAGGAGACGAAGCCCTATCTGCTCCAGGACCGAGAGACGGATAAGAGACTGGAGCGGGAAGCTCCGGACACCTGGGCATTGAGCAGATATATGAACCGCTGGGGCGGGTATCCTGTTTATGACAATACGTCCGTTACTTACTTCCCTTTGGGAGAGGATAAGCTGGCAGAGCTGCTCAGGCAGCTGGAAGGGGCCAGACACTTTGTGTTTTTGGAGTACTTCATTCTGGACAAAGGAAAGATGTGGGATTCCATCCTGCAGATTCTGGAGAGAAAGGCGAAGGAGGGTGTGGAGATCCGCGTTATGTATGACGGGATGGGATGCCTGGCCCTTCTTCCCCACAACTATCCCCAGGAGCTGGAGAAAAAAGGAATCCGGTGCAAGGTGTTTTCACCGGTCCGCCCGGTGCTGTCTACCTACCAGAACAACAGGGATCACAGAAAGATCGTTGTAATTGACGGGCATACGGCCTTTACCGGAGGAGTTAATCTGGCAGACGAATATATCAATGAGAAGGAGCGGTTCGGGCACTGGAAGGACACGGCGGTGATGGTGAAGGGCGATGCCGTGCGAAGCTTTACGGTAATGTTTCTTCAGAACTGGAATATAAGGGAAAAAGGAAAAGAAGATTACGGCGCTTATATGGAAGTTCATCCTGATCCCTGTCCTGCGGCAGCGGCAAAAGAAGGCTATGTGATGCCTTACGGGGACAGCCCCATGGACAATGAAAATGTGGGGAAACAGGTTTATATGGATATTCTGTACCAGGCGAAGCGGTACGTCCATATGATGACGCCTTATCTGATTCTGGATCAGGATATGATCTCCGCGCTGACTTACGCGGCCAAACGGGGAGTGGAGACCATTATTATCATGCCCCATATTCCCGACAAGATTTATGCGTATATCCTGGCCCGGTCCTACTACGAGGAACTTCTGCTGGCGGGGGTAAAAATATTTGAATATATGCCGGGCTTTGTCCATGCCAAGGTTTATGTGAGCGATGACGCCAAAGCGGTAGTGGGAACGGTGAATATGGATTACCGGAGCCTGTACCTGCATTTTGAATGTGCTGCGTACTTCTGCGGCAGTCAGGCGGTATGGAATGCGGAGCGTGATTTCGAGCAGACGCTCAGAGCCTGCAGAGAGATTACGCTGGAGGACTGCCGGACTTATCCCGGGGTGAAGAAGCTGGCGGGAAGCCTGCTGCGTCTGATTGCTCCGCTGATGTAGGAGAAAGTCTGCGGCAGTCTGAATTTGAATGGGAGGAAGCTTTATGAAAAAGTGTTTATGGATGGGAGCTGTAACCGCCGCTGCTGTTTTTACGGCAGCGGTTCCTGCCGAAGAGGGGTGGGCGGCTTCCAATTTTGAGCTGCGCAAAAAAGTGATCGGAATTTCAGGAATTATGGGAATCACAGACGTATACGGAAATGTGACCAGGGCTCAGTTTGCCCAGATGCTGGTCAATGCTTCGGAATACAGGAATATTACCTCCGGCCACAGCACGGTGTCGGTTTTTTCCGATGTTCCGAAGGAAAATCAGTACGCCTCATACGTAAGGACTGCCGTGACGAACGGATGGATGTCCGGATATCTGGGCGGCGTATTCCGGCCGGATCAGCACATTACCCTTCAGGAGGCGGCCAGAGGAGTGCTTGCCCTTCTGGGCTATACCAATGAGGACTTTGCAGGCGATCAGATCGGGGGCCGGATGAGCATGTTTGAATATCTGGACCTGAATGACGAGATCGGGAAAAAAGGATCGGATACGCTTACCAGAGAGGACTGCATCGACCTGTTCTATAATCTTCTGAAGGCAAAGCCCAAGGAGGGAGGCGGAATCTAGGGTCAGGTGCTGGGCTGTGAGCTCACCTCTGACGGAGAGATCAATCCTCTTGCCATGGCGGACAACAGCCTGAAAGGCCCGAAGGTGGTGACGGAATGGAGCCGCTTTGCGGAGAGCATGCCCTTTGGAATGAACGAGGCCAATTTCTTTGTAAACGGCTCGGCAGTGGAGATGGAGACCTTTAAGTCCTACCTGAATACGGGATATCTGGTAATTTATTACAATCCGGGAGCAAAGACCGTGTGGGCCTACAGCGAATCGGCGGACGGCAGCTCGGACCGGAATGTGGTGAACGGCCATATATCTCACATTTATTACGGCTCCTCCGATGTGATGACTCCTACGGAGGTAGAGCTGGACAGCAGCGGAGAAAGATACCGGCTTTCCAGCTCGGAAATGCAGTTTGCTTTTTCCATGTACGGCTCTCTGGAGGTAGGAGACCGGATTACACTGATCTATACCGTATCTGCCGACGGGGCGGGAAATGAGACCTATACGGTTATCGATTATGTGGATGAGGATGCGGACTGAGGGGGAAGCGTATGAAGGGAAATAAAAAGCAGTTTAAAGGGAAATTGGCGGCGAAGAAGAAGTGGATCATTGCGGGGCTTCTTGCAGCCGCGGCCATGGGAATATTTTTCGTGAATTCCAAAAAGGATCGGGAGGCAGCCGGACGGGAGGCAAAGGAAGTGCAGACGGCCGTGGCGGAACGGAGGAATATTTCCTCTGTCCTGACCGGTTCGGGAAGCCTGGAGGCAAAGGATTCCTATAATATTACTTCTCTGGTGGAAGGAGAGGTGCTTACGGCGGACTTTGAAGAGGGGGATCAGGTGGAAGAGGGACAGATTCTTTATCAGATTGACAGCTCCTCCATGGAATCCCAGCTGTCTTCGTCGGCAAACAGTCTTCGCAGGGCACAGGAAAATTATGAAGACGCGCAGAGGGACTACAGTGAGGCTCAGTCTCTGTTTTCCGGAAATACATATAAATCCACCAGGACGGGATACCTGAAAAATCTCTACATCCGGGCCGGAGACCGGGTCAGCGGACAGACTGCGATTGCAGATGTGTACGATGACAAGGTGATGAAGCTGAAGGTTCCGTTTCTGGCCGGAGACGCGGCAGCCATCGCTCCGGGGGCACCCTGCATCATTACGCTGACGGATACGGGAGAGATGATTAACGGAACGGTGTCCTCCGTTTCCAATATGGATGAAACCATTGCAGGCGGGAGAATCGTGCGGTATGTCCGTGTGGAGGTGGCCAACCCCGGCGGACTGACCACTGCCCACACCGCCATCGTCACGGTGGGAGATCTGACCTGCTGTGAGGAGGGAACTTTTGAGCCCTCTGTGGAGACTACCATGTCTGCGGAAGATCTGGATTCCGGGGTGGAGGTGGAGGCCATGCTGGTATCTGAGGGCGATTACGTCACCGCAGGCACTCCGCTGTTCCGGATGACCGGCAGCTCGGCGGACAAAATGATGAGAAACTACAGAAATTCTCTGGATTCCGCCCAGCAGCAGGTGGAAAATGCGGAAAAGACCGTGGACAGTACCCAGGACAGTTATGATAACTACACCATCACCGCACCGATTTCCGGCCAGGTGATTACCAAAAATGTGAATGCGGGAGAAACCGTCAGCCGGGATTCCAATTCGGAGAGTACCCTGGCGGTGATTTATGACCTGTCCGCCCTGACCTTTGAGATGTCTATCGATGAGATGGATATCCGCAGCGTGGAAACGGGCCAGCAGGTGGAGATTACGGCAGACGCTTTTGAGGGAGAAAAATTTACGGGAACGGTGACCAATGTAAGCATCAACGGTTCCTACTCCAACGGAGTAACCAATTATCCGGTGCGGGTAACCCTGGAGAACTACGGTGAGCTGATTCCCGGAATGAACGTGACCGGTACGATTCTCCTGGATCACGCGGAAGGTGTGCTGGCCGTCCCGGCAGCTTCTCTTATGAGAGGAAACCGGGTTTACGTAAAGGATCCGTCTGCGCCGGAGGAGGCCGGGGTTCCTGCGGGATTCCGGGCGGTGGAAGTGAAAACCGGTCTGATCAGCGACGATTATGTGGAGATTACGGAAGGACTTTCCGAAGGGGAAGAGGTGTATGTAGACCAGGCGGCTAAGGACGCGGCCGCAGCCTTGCCGGCAGGTCCGCCTGCGCCTCCGGCGGGAGGTCCGGCCGGAGGCGGTCCCCGAGGCGGGGGCCCAAGAGGATAAGAAGGGGGAGGAAGGCTTTGAACAGACCGTTGATCGAACTGAAGGACATTTATAAGATCTATCAGATGGGAGATGAGGAGGTGCGGGCCAATGACGGCATTACCCTTTCTATTTCCAAGGGGGAGTTTGTGGCCATTGTGGGCAAATCCGGAAGCGGAAAATCCACGCTTATGAATATTATCGGCGCGCTGGACGTGCCTACCGGCGGAACCTATTATCTGGGAGGGGAGGATGTGAGCGATATGTCCGATGACCAGCTGGCAGAGATCCGCAACCGGATGATCGGATTTATTTTCCAGCAGTACAATCTGCTTCCCAAGCTGAATCTGCTGGAAAATGTGGAGCTGCCCCTTCTGTACGCCGGCGTAGGCCGCGAAGAGCGGCAGGAACGGGCCATGCGGTCCTTGGAGCGGGTGGGCCTGAAGGAAAAGTGGAGAAATATGCCCAACCAGCTGTCAGGCGGCCAGCAGCAGAGAGTGTCCATCGCCAGGGCTCTGGCGGGAGATCCGTCTCTGATTCTGGCAGATGAGCCTACGGGCGCCCTGGATTCC
>CALWEP010000144.1 GCA_944377325.1 uncultured Lachnospiraceae bacterium | reverse complement strand
TCAATCGGCTTCGCCGCAAATTTTTGACGATTTGTCAAGTGATTTTGGCAAAAAAAGTGGGGGCTTTTAATAAAAAAGGAATCCAAACCCCTTATAAATCAAGGGCTGAAGATTCCGAGAGATTATTTATTTTTATGGAGGTTGTTCAAATGAAGAAGGCAGGATTTGTATTGGGAGCGGTATTGTTGGGGGCTGCAGCTTTAGGCGGGTGCTCCGGTACCGGCGGCAGTGCCGTTACAGCGGAAGAGACGGGAACGGAAGCGGAAGAAACGGAAATAGAAGAGGAAGAGACCGAGCAGATCGGGGAGAATGAGGAAGAGGAAACCGGGCTGGAGGATCTTGCGGGTCACAGCCTGATGATTTACTGCGGGGCGGGAATGGCGGATCCGTTTGCGGAGATTGCGGAGGCCTTCCGGGAGGAAACGGGCTGTGAAATGAATGTCACCTACGCCAATGCGGGACAGATTCAGGCGCAGATTAAAACTTCGGAGGAAGGGGATCTGTTTATTGCCGGCTCGGCTGACGAGCTGAAGCCTGTGGCGGATTATGTGGAATCCCAAAAGGACCTGGTAAAGCACATTCCTGTGCTTGCCGTTCAGGAAGGAAATCCGAAAGGCATTACCGGTCTTTCTTCCCTGGCAGAGGAAGGGGTTTCCCTGATTATGGGGGATGTGGAAGCTACTCCCATTGGCAAGATTGCACAGAAGGCTTTGACGGATAAGGGACTGATGGACCAGGTGACTCTGGCAGCGACTACCACTACGGCTCCGCAGATGGCCACGGCTCTTGCGGCCGGCGAAGCGGACGCAGCCATTGTGTGGAAGGAAAACTGCAATGCGGAGGGAGTGGAAATCGTAGATACGGCAGATCTGGAGCCGTATGTAAAAACGGTGCCGGCAGCAGTGCTTACCTGTTCGTCGGATGAGGAAGCCTGCTCTGCGTTCATGGAATATCTGGACTCGGATGAGGCAGAGGAAATATGGAAAAATTACGGTTATGAAACGGTGGAGTAAGCAGATTGCCTGAATTTATGAGATTTTGTGAAAGACGGATATTTGATTGGATTGCCGGGATAATCGCTCTGGCGGTGCTTCTCTTTATCGGAAGCGCAGTGTTTGTCATAGCGGCAGGCGGTCTTCCCGGCTTTTGGAATAATCTGAAATCCGAAGAGGTGCGGTTTGCCTTTCGCATGAGCCTGATGACGGCTACTCTTTCTACCGTGATTGTTATGATTCTTGCCCTTCCCACCGCTTATGCCCTTACAAGGACAGGAATGCCCATGAAGGGAGCCTTCAGCCTCTTGATTGAGCTGGTGCTGTCTGTGCCCTATATTCTGCTGGGATTGAGTCTGCTTGTGATTTTTTCCTCACCTATGGGGAAACAGCTGAAGGAATGGGGCTTTCCCGTAGTTTTTTCACCGGCGGGTATTGTAATGGCGCACCTTTTGGTAAATCTTCCCTATGCCGTACGGCTGCTGAAAACTGCGTTTGAAGCCAGTGACAGGAGGCAGGAATTTATCGCGCAGACGCTGGGAGCATCGCCGTTTCAATGCTTTTTGACTATTCTCATTCCTTCCTGCAGGAACAGCCTGATCAGTACGTTCATACTGAGCTGGTCCAGAGGAATGGGGGAGTTCGGTGCTACGCTGATGTTGGTAGGCGTGACCAGAATGAAGACGGAGACGCTGCCGGGAAGTATTTATCTCAGCATTTCCACAGGCAACAATGAGGCGGCTATGTCCACTGCCATGCTCATGCTTCTGATTTCGGGATTTGCCATGATTTTGGTTCGGGCGGCGGAACAGAGCGGCAGGAGAAGGATACGGGAGGTTCGGGAAGACCGATGGAAATAGAGATCAGAGAGTTCACGGTAAAAAGAGGAGAATTTCTTCTTCGGCCTGTTTCGCTTACGGTCAGGCAGGGGGAAATTTTTGCTCTTCTGGGAAGAACCGGTTCGGGCAAAACGGTTCTTCTGGAAGCGATAGCGGGAATGTTCCCGGGAGATGAGGGAGAGATTCTGTATGACGGCGTAAATGTAATGAAAATTCCTCCCAGGAGAAGAAAGGTCGGGATTGTATATCAGAATGACGGGCTGTTTCCGCATATGAAGGTGGAGGAGAACATTGGTTACGGACTTAAAATGCACGGGTATTCAAAGGAGGAGAGGGAGAGGACAACGGAAAGGCTGATGGAGCTGCTTTCCATCTCCCACATAAGAAATCAGTATCCGGGAACGCTCAGCGGAGGGGAGAAGCAGAGAACGGCTCTGGCCAGGGCGCTGGCGCTGAAGCCGGAGCTGCTCCTTCTGGATGAGCCTTTTTCGGCCCTTGACCCGGCGACAAAGCAGATGCTTTATAAGG
Organism: uncultured Lachnospiraceae bacterium; assembly: GCA_944377325.1. Taxonomy (GTDB): domain Bacteria; phylum Bacillota; class Clostridia; order Lachnospirales; family Lachnospiraceae; genus Lachnoclostridium_A. Next base: position 7,343 of record CALWEP010000144.1, on the reverse strand, counting down.
AGATTATGGAGATTCACCGCTCCTTTGGGTGTACGATTATTTTTGTGACCCATGATTTTAAAGAAGCGGAGCTGCTTTCCTCAGAGGTGGGAATTTTGCTGGACGGAGAGCTTTTGGAAGTGACCGACGGGAAGCGTCTGATGAAGGAAAAACACTGTAGGAAAATAGAAGATTTTTTAGGAGACAGAGGATGATGAAAGCGGAGGATTTTTACTGTGGTTTAAAGGAGTCGTTCGAAAGGCTTCTGGAGGAGAATGGGCTGCTGAAGGAGGAGGCGCATATTTACGCTAAGTCTCTTTCTCCGGAGGAGGCGATCGGGATTACGGAAAGGAAGGATTTTCCCATTCTTACAGGGAAGGACGTGATGGTTGAGGCTCAGTGCATGGGCGCCAAAGGGCAGGCGTTTACGGATGCTCCTGCCGTTTTCAGCGGAAGCCTGGCAGAGATCTGCAGACTGGATATAGAAAAGAATTCCCATGATCGGGGAATATTCATTGCGGCTCTGAATGCGGTTATGAAGTATCTGGGAAAGCTGGAGTGTACGGTCCACTGCAAGGGAGAAGGTCCGGAAAAATGTGCGGAAGAAATGGTAAAAATGATCAGGACCCGCTTTGGAAATCCCAAGATCGGACTGATCGGCTATCAGCCGGCGATGCTGGAAGCGCTGTCCCGGGAGTTTTCTCTTCGGGTACTGGATCTGAATCCGGATAATATCGGCCGGATTCGATACGGAGTGCCGGTGGAGGACGGAGGAGACAGCGAGCTGAGGGAAACGATCTGCGCGGAAGCGGATCTGGTTCTCTGTACGGGAAGTACGGTATGTAACGGGACCATTACGGACTTTCTTCCTCTGGGGGACAAAGTGATTTTTTACGGCACAACTGCGGCAGGGGCGGCGGAGCTTATGGGGCTGTCCCGGATATGCTTTGCGGACAGATATCAGCAGTAAATAAAAATACCTCCGTCATGCGGCGCGTCAGCTGCCTGAGGGAGGTATTTTGTCTGCTTGGCCGAAAAGCCGTCCTGCATCAATGGAGGGTGGAAGATGACAGAAAGGAACTTTTTTCAAAAAGAGGAAGAAATTTGAAAAAACATAGCAACTGATATTTTTTTAACAGGGCTGTTGGTGTATGATTGATATGTTAAAAAATTAACCATTGGAGGGGTTAAAATGGAAAAGAAGACACAAAAGACATTAAACGGATGGCAGTCGGCCCTTCTGCTGATTATCATCATTGCTCTGGTGGCAGTCTGCGTAGGGCTAAAGGTGGGAGGCCCTATGATCGGCCTGTTTCTGTCCTGGCTGGTGATCTATGGCTTCTGCATCATATTCCGGATCGATTATAAGGAGATCAGCCAGGGAGCTTTCGACGCCTTGAAGGTTGTTCTGCCTACGATGGCGATTCTTATGGCCATCGGCGTACTCATCGGCTCATGGATGCAGTCCGGCACCATTCCGACAATCATTGTATACGGGCTGAAGGCGATTGATCCCACATACCTTTTGACCTTTACGCTGATTTTTACCGCTGTGCTCAGTCTGGTGACAGGAACTTCCTACGGTTCTGCAGGAAGCGCGGGAGTGGCAATGATGGCCATAGGAAATGCTATGGGTCTCAATCCGGGAATGGTGGCGGGAGCCGTAATCTGCGGAGCCATGTTCGGAGACAAGCTGAGCCCGTTTTCAGATACCACCAATCTGGCGCCGGCAGTGGCAGGGGCCAAACTGGGAGATCATGTGAAAAGCATGCTGTGGACAACGGTTCCGCCCATGATTATCAGCATTATTATCTTTACGGTTTTAGGCTTTTCCCAGACAGCCGGGAATTATGATCCGGGAGATCTGAACGCTTATATTCAGTATCTGGAAGGGAATTTCCATATTGGGTTTGTGACGTTGCTTCCGGCTATTCTCATCATTGTGCTGTTAATGTTCCGGGTAGGGGCTTTTGAGGCTCTGGGGATCGGCGCAGTGGCAGGAGGAGCGGTATCCTTTTTTGTACAGGGAGCTTCTCTGAAATCTATTTTCAGTGTGGCCTACAACGGGTTTTCCAGTGATACGGAAATTGCGGTGCTGAAGGCGATTCTGAACAGGGGCGGAATGAGCAGCATGCTTCAGTATGTGGCAATTATTACGTTTGCCGTAGGAATGGGAGGAATGCTGGACCGCCTGGGAGTTCTGGACAAGATTCTTTCCATATTTACCAAAAGGATCAACAGCGACGGATCTCTGGTGCTGGCAACCCTTCTGGTGGGCTATGTGACCAGTGCGGTAAGCTCTTCCAGCCCCATGTCTCATGTGCTGACGGGACGTCTGATGCAGCCGCTGTTCAAGGAGAGACATATTGAACCCAGAATCCTGTCCAGATGCCTGGAAGACAGCGGTACTTTGGCAGGTCCTATGATTCCCTGGCACGGATACGGGATTTACATGGCGGGAACTCTGGGAGTAGCCTGGTCTCAGTATATTATGTTTGTGCCTCTTTTGTGGCTTACTCCGCTGTTCTCCGTTTTCTACGGATTTACGGGAATTTCCATTAAGCATACAAGGGATTGATCCTGTCAGAAGAGGAAATAAAAACACCCGGCGGCGCATTGCCGGAAAGCAGTGCGGACGCCGGGTGTTCTGCGGAAGAAGGCTCAGAGCGCTTTGTCCTGAGCAAAGGAGGTGAGCAGGCGGAGATCGGGAATCACCGTAGTGTGGCCCTGCTTTCGGATGATTCCCATGTCTTTGAGGCGCTTCATCAGGCGGGTGACGGTAATGGTGTGAATTCCCAAATAATTGGCCAGCTCACTGTAGGTGAAATACCGATGGAGAATATATCCGCTGCCGCAGGGAACCGCCAGTTCGGCAAGGGCGTGACAGAGCCGGCTCAGGCTGTTTCCTTTCTGAAGGGCGTAGCAGTGACGGAGGGCGCAGTCATAGTGAGAGACGGTCAATTCAAAAAGCCACCGGTAAAGCTCCGGCCGCCGGTCGATGTAGTCCCGGAAGGCGGCAAAGGGGATCTGGTACAGGGTACAGTCGGATTTTGCGGTGATGGAAAAGGCATAAAAGGTATCGTCCGGATAGTCATGGATATAGGCGGGGATAAAGCCGATCAGGTCATTCGGCTGGAAATACTGATAAATCCGCTCCTTCCCGTCGGGAGAGACGCTGTGCAGAGCGCAGATCCCTTCTTTCAGACAGTAGACGTAATGGTCCGTATGAGCTCGGTTGTGAAGGCAGTGCTGTTTTTTTACCCGGATCAGGGTGCCCAGCTCCTGCAGGTCCTGAAAACAGGAATCGATAGATGACATAGAAATACCTCCCAGACAGTTTTGAAGGATGCCTGTAAAAATTATATCATGGATCAAAAACATAACAACTGCTATTTTTTAAAAAGAGCAAAACGGATATAATTCCAGAGGAAGTATTTCAGGGATGAATGAAAGAGGAGAGAGTATGGGAAGAAAAATAGGAAGAATATTGGGACTGGCAGCGGGCAATGCGGTTTTTGCCTTCGGGCTTACCGCTTTCTCTATTCCCAATGGGTTTCTGGTAGGAGGAACTACGGGGATAGCCAGAAGTGCGGAGCACTTTTTCGGCCTGGAAATGTCGGTTACGGTGGCGGTGATCAATGTAATCATGTTTCTCTTGGGGCTTTGGATCCTGGGAAAGAGGTTTGCGCTGACCACGGTGGTCAGTACGCTGATCTTTCCCGTTCTGCTGGACTGGTTTCTCGGTATCCCTCAGCTGGGGCATCTGACGGAGGACAGACTTCTGGCCGCACTGTTCGGAGGAATGATCACGGGTTTGGGCCTCGGGATCGTAATGCGCCTGGGAGGCTCTACGGGAGGAATGGATATCCCTCCTCTGGTGCTGAACAAGAAGCTTCGCATTCCTGTGGCAGCCGCCATGTACTGCTTTGATGTTGCAATTTTGCTGTCACAGATGCTTTTTTCCGGCTCGGAGGAGATTCTTTACGGGATCCTGTCGGTGATGCTCACTTCAATTGTGCTGAATCAGGTGCTGGTATTCGGAGCGGGAAATGTGCAGGTTCTGATTATCAGCAGGGAGTATGAAAGAATCAATGAGATTATTCAGAAGGATCTGGACAGAGGCTCTACCTATCTGCCCATACAGACCGGCTATGAGAAGCTGGAGCAGAAAGCGGTTCTCTGCGTTCTTCCAAACAGGGAGATGAGCCAGCTGAATCATTATGTGAAGGAAATTGACCCTAAGGCGTTTATGATTATCAACGGTGTGAGAGAGGTAAAAGGAAGAGGATTTACTCTGGATAAGCATCTGGCGTAAAAACAGCGCTGTTTCCCCGAAAGGAGACAGCGCTGTTTTTAAATGACGGATTATCGGAATTTTTCCTTGTTCGCCTGAAACTCTGCTTTTACGGCTTCCATGACGGACGGATCTTCGATCAGGTCCAGAGAAGCTCCGGCGATGGCCTTTGCTCCGTAGATCACGCAGCTGTGGGCATCCTCCGTTTTTCCTGCGTCCACAAATTCCTGAGAATGGGAGGAGGTTCCCTCCGGGACGAAGGCTACGCGGATACAGGATCCGGGCACCTCATACATAACGTTGCCGAAGTCGGTGGATCCGGTGCGCTCTCTGGGAGGAGACAGCCTGGGGGCGCCTGCCAGACGGGCGTTTTCCATGAGCAGCTCATTCAGCTTTAATACGGGAATTTTATTGTAGAAGTCGGAGGTCTGCTCCACCTCATAGGTCACTCCGGCGATCAGCGCCGCTCCCTTGATAATGTCATGGAAACGGGCGACTACCTGCTCCAGGCTGGTTTTGGAGAAGGAGCGGAGAGAGAATTTTCCTACGGCCTCCACGGGAACCACGTTGGCCGGTCCGGGCAGTTTGGTTACGGTGTAATGCATTCTGGTATCGTCCGGCACATGCTCGCGGAGAAATTCAATGCCGTTGAAAGCAACCAGAAGGGCGTCGAACGCGCTTCTGCCCTGTTCGGGAGCCAGAGCGGCGTGGGCCCGCTTGCCGTGGAAGGTGACTTTGAAGGACTGATCGGCCAGGCACTTTACATCCGTACAGGTGGTGGGGGAGCCGTGCATCATGAAGGCTACGTCAATATCGTGGAAGCAGCCGTTTTTGATCATGGTGCACTTGGCCCCTTTGGTCTCCTCGGCGGGAGTGCCGTAGACCACCAGGCGGTAAGCCTGATCTGTACAGGTTTCTTTGAGGGAGACGGCGGCGCCCACACAGGCGGGACCCTGCATATGGTGGCCGCATCCGTGTCCCAGACCGACCAGAGCGTCATATTCGCAGAGAATGCCGATGGAGGGAACCTTTTCCGGTGCTTCCCCGGCCGGGAGATTTTCGTATACGGCCCGAAAAGCTGTTTCATAGCCGCCCACTCCCATTTCCACGGAAAAGCCGTTTTCTTTGAGATAATCGGAGAGAAGCTTGGAGGCTTCGTACTCTTTTCCGTCATATTCCGGATGATCGAAGATATAATCCGCCATATTGGTCAGGACTTCACGTTTTTGATCGATCGTTTCAAATAATTCTTTTTTTGCCATAGAGAAGTATCCTTTCCTGCTGCTGTTTTCCGGTTACATGGGGCCGAAGCTCATTGCCTGAGCGATGGCGGTTAAAATGCAGGCAGTCACTGCCCAGATCAGGAACAGCTTCCACATGAATTTCATCCAGCGGTCATAAGGAATATTTACGGCGCTGATAATTCCCATAAGAGCGGTGGAATGGGGAAGGATGTAGTTGCAGAAGCCGTCGCCGAAGTTGAAGGCCAGAACGGTGGTCTGCCTGGTGATGCCTAAAAGGTCGGATAAGGGAACCATAATGGGCATTACGGCAGCAGCCTGTCCGCTTCCGGATACCACCACGAAGTTTACCAGGGTGTTGGCGATATACATAGCCGGAGCCATGAGAATGGTGGGAGTATGGGACAGAACGGAAGCCAGTCCGTGAACAACCGTGTCCACAATGTTTCCGGCGTTCATAATGCTGGCGATGGCTGTCGCCAGTCCGATGATCATGGCTGCGGTGAGCATTTTCTTGCAGCCTTCCACGAAAGCTTTGGAAATATCGGACGGAGATTTTCCGTCGATAAAGCCTACCACAACTGCCAGGCCGATGAAGGTGGCGGCGATTTCCGGCATATCCCAGCCGCGCTGGATGCTGCCGTATACGATTCCTGCCAGGGCCACTATCAGGGCGACGATGATCAGGATCTTTTTGGTGCTGAGAGCGCCGAAGGAGTCAATGTCCATGCCTTTCTGCTCATTTTGGCTGTCTAAGTCATACATAGGGCTTAAGGACGGCGTCTTGCGGATCTTTGTGGCATAGCGCACCAGGTAGATATTGGTGATGATCAGGAATACCACAAAGCATACGGAGCGGTAGCCGATGCCGGAGAATGTGGGCAGTTCGGCGATTTCCTGAGCAACTACGGTGGTGCTGGGATTCAGAGTACCGGTGGAGAAGCCTACGGCTCCGCCCAGCAGAATAATGGCTGCGCCGGTGATGGAGTCCAGCCCCATGGCCAGGGTGATCATTACGACTACGGGAGCAAAGGCAATAAACTGGTTTACGCCCTGAGTGGTGCAGATCAGCGCAAAAATGGTGGTCATAATGGGGATAAAGATGTAAAGACGATTCTGGAACAGCTTGGCAACCTTAGCTACGGTGGAGTGAAGAGCGCCGGACTTGGTGATCAGGTCAAAGGCGCCGCCGGAGAACAGGATTACCAGCATCAGATCAATACGGCTGCACATGGCGTTTACGATATAAAGCGGGATCAGCAGCGGATTGACCGGTGTGCGGGCGATCTAGGAGAACTGAGTCGGATCGATGACCGTGACTCCCGCCGCATTTTCCACTCTCACGTATTTGCCGGCCGGAATGATCCAGGTCATGAGCGTGGCAACGAGAATGATGAAAATAATGATGACAAAGGTGTGCGGCATTTTAAATGCCTTTTTGGTTTTACTCATAAGAACCCCTCCTTGTATAATTTGTATAATTATACAACAAGAAGGGGTGTGCACACTAATTTATTAAACTTATGATGACTATAAGCGGTATTGGTAGAAATTACGCCCTCTGTCCAGCAGCATGTCAATCATTTTCTTTGTGTAGGCGGTGAGCGGCATGGTGCGGCGGTGCGCCAGCAGCAGATCGGCAGAATCGGAACATCCGGAAATGCCGTAGTAGTTTACTGCTTTGGGGTAGGTCATGTTGCGCGCGTAGCCTTCTCGGTTGAAGCCGATTCCCAGCCCCTCTCCCACCATCTGCATGGCAGTTTCGATGCTCCGTATTTCCCGGATCTTTCCGGGGGTGATATTTTTCTCCGTCAGAAGCCGGTCCACAT
>CALWEP010000143.1 GCA_944377325.1 uncultured Lachnospiraceae bacterium | reverse complement strand
GACTATGTATCCTGTTCTCCGTTCCGCGTGCCGATCGCAAGACTGGCCGCTGCACAGGCTGCATTAAATGAGAAATAAGATTTTCTGAAACAGGGGAGATACCCGGCCGTATGGCCGGGTATCTTTTCGGTCTGAGCGGCTGTTTGACAGAGGAAACCGGTTGACCCACTACAATTATCGGGGAGGTTTGTGAATGAAAAAATTATTTGAGCTTGGCAATCAGTATGTAAAAGAGAGCAGTTGGAAAGAGTTTGCACTGGTGAAGATCTGCCTTTGCGCCATGGGTATTGTAATAGGCGGTCAGATTGCTCCTAAATACAGGAGAATGGCAACAGGGGCAGCTGCCGGAGTGTTTATTCTGACATATATTTCTCTGATGGCAAAGTTTTTCCGAATTGCTGCTGAAAAAGACAGTGAACGTACGATGTGAGCAGACAGCAAATCATACCGGATGACAAAATGATCAGACCATAAGGGAGCATCCCCGGATCATCTGTTTGGATGATTCAACGGCGCTCCCTTGTTTTATGCCCGTATTCGGCGGGAAGACATCATGGAGCGGAAATACGAAAAGATTCTTTCCTGTTCCGGACCGATCATTTCTTCCGGATGCCACTGAACTCCAAGAATATTTTCTCTGTATATGGCTTCCGCCAGTCCGTCCGGACTTTCTGCCAGGACCTGAAATCCCGGTGCTGTCCGGTCTATGCCCTGATGATGCAGAGAATTGACAAAAACCTGGTCTCCGGCGGTGCATAATCCGGGAATGGTATGCTTCCAGCAGACGGAATGAACACCTTGAGAACGGCGGTCTGTCTGCTTATGGTCAATCATCGGTGACCACAGAGGAAGATGCTGGTGAAGGGTTCCGCCAAATCCTGTATTGATCACCTGAAGTCCCCGGCAGATCCCAAGCACAGGCTTTTTCAGACGGGAAAAAAGACGGAGACAGAGAAAATCCAGCTCATCCGTATCAGGAAAGGCGGGAACCGTGTCCGTAAGCAGTTCCTGACCGTAAACATGAGGATGAATATCCCGTCCTCCGGCAAGGAGCAGACCGCCGCAGACAGAGGCAGCCTGTTCATAAAAGGAAAGGGAACAGCCTGGGCTCAGAAGCAGGTAATCAAAGCCGAATGCTTTCAGGCTGTTTAAGTAGGAGAGATTGAGATAATGGGACGGAAGTTCTTTTACCTGTGTATATCTGACAGGTACTGCAATGGTAGGGGGCATAGGATTTGCTCCTTTCTGTTTTTTGTGATTATTTTACACTATTCTGTTCGAATAAACAATATAATAACACATATATGTTGCTTTAAAACTAAAATAAAACAAAAAATGTTATTTTATATTGAAATAAAAACACATTTGTGTTAGTATAAAAGAGCAAAAACACATATAAGGGGGAAGTAACATGAAACAAAAAAAGACCATGGCATATTTTCAGAAATTGTCCAGGGCTTTTCTGATGCCCATTGCCCTTCTGTCCATTGCCTCGCTGATGACGGGAGTGGCATCCGTCTTTCTCTGGCATGATCAGCTGAAGGAAATGTTTCCTATCATTACCTCACCGGCCATTCAATATGTGGCTAAGCTGCTGGAGTCAGCCGGAGGCGTAGTGACCAACAATCTTCCGATTCTTTACTGCGTATCCATTTCCTTTGCAATGGCGGATGAGGATAAAGAGTACGCGGCATTCGGAGCCCTGGTGGGATATCTGGCATTTCTGGTAAGTATGGGATTTCTCCTCTCTGTCAACGGGGGTCTGGCGGAGAGAATGCCGCAGGGCAGCGTATCTACCATCTTAGGCTATGAGACGGTGAACACTGGTGTTTTGGGTGCGATCGTTGTAGGGCTGATTTCCGCGTGGATCCATAACCGGGTGCATACGATCAAGCTTCCCATGGCGCTGTCCTTTTTTGGCGGGGTCCGTTTCGTTTCCATTGCCACATCTCTGTTTTTTATGGTATTCGGACAGCTGATCCCGTTTGTTTGGAGCTACATATCCGGCGCGATCAATACGGTGGCTTACGCAGTGGCAAATAGCGGTATTTTCGGACCGTTTTTCTACCAGCTGGGCGAGCGTCTGCTCATACCCACCGGTATGCATCAGATCTGGAATACGGTGATCCGTGATACGGCCGTATCGGGAGTCTATGTATTCCCCGATCCGTACGGAACCATTGAGGGAGCGAGAGCGGCATTTGCAGCTTATATGGGATCCGGAGTGCTTCCGGACGGTGCAAGCCTGGCAGAAATGGTAAAATTCTTAAGGGGCGGACAGATTCCCATTACCGTGTTTGCCCTTCCGGCGGTGGCATTTGCCATGTACCAGTGCGCAGATGCGGATAAGAGAGATAAGGTAAAAGGACTGCTGCTGGCAGGGGCCTGTACCTCCATCATCGCCGGTATTACGGAGCCTTTGGAATTCGCATTTTTATTTGCGGCTCCGGGGCTGTTTGTGATCTACAGTGTTTTCTGCGGTCTTGCCTATATGATTCCCTACATTCTGGGGAGTACGCTGGGCGGAACGGAAGCCAGCATCCTGGGACTGACCATATTCGGCTTTCTTCGGGATGACTCCACCTGGTGGATCAACGCAGGAGTGGGCATCGCATTTGCGGTGATCATGTACTTTGTGTTTAAATGGTATATCGTACGGTTCAATGTGAAGACACCCGGACGGGGAGGAGACTATGACGACCAGATGAGCATGCTGGACGGAATTATCGATCTGAATACCAATGATCCGAAGGTGATGAAGGCGCAGGTAATCATTAAAGGTTTGGGAGGAATCGAAAATATTGAGACTGTAGACTGCTGTATGTCTCGTCTGAGAGTGACGGTGACGGATTCCGCACTGGTGGATGAAGAAATTATCGGAAGCACGGGATGCCACGGCATCATTCGTCCGGATCAGCAGAATGTTCAGATTGTTTACGGCACTACGGTAGGGATGATCCGGGATGCTGTGAGAAAGGAAATTAAGCGTCAGCAGCAGAGGGAGGAAAAGAAATGAAGCTGATCAAAGTAAAAGACTATGAGGAAATGACAGAAGTGCTGCTCAGATTGTTCGTGGAGCAGATTGAAAAAAAGCCGGACAGCGTGCTGTCCTTTACAACGGGATATACACCGGAAGGGCTTTTGGACAAGCTTGCGGAGAAGATCAACCAGGGACTGGATGTGAGCAGATGCGTATTCTGCAACCTGGATGAATATGTGGGAAAAAAGGACGGGGTGTACAGCGTATATCACTTTATGCATGAGCATCTGTATGATAAAATATCCAATGGGCCGAAAGAGATCCATATGATGGATGCAGAAGCTGCTGATCAGAAAGCGGAGCTGGAACGGTACGCCGAGATTCTGAAGAAATACCCCAGAGATATTCAGCTGCTGGGATTGGGCACCAACGGTCATATCGGAGCCAATGAGCCGGGCACGCCGGCAGACTCCACTCTTTTCGTGGCGGACAGCTGCGAGTCCACCATCCAGGCCACCCAGGAACTGTTCGGCCTGAAGAGAGAAGAGACTCCGGTGCAGATGTTTACCATGGGTTTCAAAGAGATCATGGCGGCAGACTGTGTGATTCTGGCAGCTTCCGGCAGAAAAAAAGCGGAGCCGGTAAAGGCTGTGGCAGAGGGAGAGATCACAGAGCAGGTTCCCGCGTCCCTGCTGAGAAACCACAAGAATTTTATCTTTATTGTGGATGAGGAAGCAGCGTCGCTGCTGACAGAATAAAACGGAGCGGCTGCAGGCGCAGCCGCCCTTTGTATTTTATGAGGAGGATGAAGAAATATGGAAGGATATCTGATTGCCACTTGGAAGATGGCCTTTGAAGGAGTGAAAAAGGGACAGAACCTGATTCGAAATGGAGAAACGATTCACAAGGCCATTACGGAAGCGGTGAAGACGGTGGAGGATAATCCGTCCTACCATTCCGTGGGGTACGGCGGTCTGCCGAATCTGGAGGGAGAAGTAGAGCTGGATGCAGCCTATATGGATGGAGACACTCTGGGATTCGGAGCGGTTATGGGAGTGAAAAATTTGAAGAATCCCATTGAAGTTGCTTATGATTTATGTCATTATAAAAGAAACTGCGTGCTGGCAGCAGCAGGGGCGGAGGCCTATGCCCGAAAAGGAGGATATCCGTTCTCACCCATGCTTACGGAAGAAGCGGAGGAACGCTATAAGGCCCAGGAGAAGAACGTAGATACGGAAAAGCTGGAGGCATACGGCGGTCATGATACGGTGTGCATCATCGGAAGGCTGGGAAACACTTCCGCCTGCGGAGTATCCACATCCGGACTTTTCATGAAGCTTCCCGGCCGGGTGGGAGACAGTCCCGTTATCGGCTCCGGATGCTATGCGGATTCGGAGGTAGGAGCAGCTGCGGCAACAGGTGTGGGAGAAGAGATTATGAAAGGCTGTCTGTCCTTTGCCATTGTGGAGAAAATCAGGGCAGGAATTCCGGCTCAGCAGGCCTGCGAACAGGCGCTGGGAGAGCATATCGCCAGACTGGAGCGTTCCGGACACAAACCGGGAAGCATGTCGGTGATCGCCATGGACCGGGATCATCAGGTAGGAGCAGCCACAAATAAAAAAGCATTTCCTTTCGTGGTTGGAACAATGGACGGAGACACCGTCCTTTTTGCGGCAGTAAACGAAGGGGGGAGTATGGCGGTGATCTGCCCGGATGAAGCCTGGATCCGGGCCTATCAGGGGGATTAAATTCAGGAGGCGTGCATGAACACACAGAAGAGAAGAAAACATATTATCCAGCTGCTGGAAAAGGAAGGCTCAGTGAAGACGTCAGAGCTGTCCGAGGAATTCCAGGTATCGGTGATGACCATAAGAAGAGATCTGAACTATCTGGCAGGGGAGGGAATCGTGACCCTGACTCACGGAGGGGCGGTGCTGAACCGGGGCGGACTGACGGAGCATGCTATGCTCTACAAGGAGGATACTCTGATCGAGGAGAAGAGGCGGATCGCTGCATTCTGCTCCAACTTTGTCAACGAGGGAGACGCAGTGCTGATCGATACCGGATCCTCTGCCAAAATGGTGGCTCAGACTCTGATCAACCGGAAAAATATTGTGGTTGTGACCCATTCCCTTCCGGTGCAGGATATGCTGTCCCATGCGTCGGGGATCAAGCTGATCGCCGCTCCCGGGGTATTCCGGGAAAAGACCATGGGCTTTCTGGGGCAGAGGACCTGTGATTTTGTGTCGGGGCTGAAGCTGGACGTGCTGTTTCTCGGAGTGGAAGGGGTGGATGCGGTTCATGGCGTCAGTGTTCCGGATGTGATCGATGCGGAGACAAAACGGGCGCTGGTTCATCAGGCCAGAAAGGTAGTGGCAGTGGCCGATTACACGAAGATCGGGAAAAGCTTTTTTATGTCCATTGCCCCCTTGAGGGAGATCGACGTGCTGGTTACCAACCAGGAAGCGGACCCGGAAGCCATTGCAAAGATCCGGGAACAGGGTGTGGAAGTATTTCTGGTATAAAGGAGAGGGAATATGATTCGTTTAGGAATGATCGGAACCAGCAAAATTGCTCACACGTTCGCTCAGGCGGCGTTAAAGGCCGGTGGGTACCGTCTGCAGGCTGTCTATTCCAGATCGGAGGAAACAGGAAGGGCCTTTGCGGCTGAGTACGGAATTCCCCAGGTGACGGCATCCCTTGAGGAGCTGGCAAAGATGAAGGATGTGGACGCGGTGTACATCGCCAGTCCCAACAGCTGTCATTACAGTCAGGCGATGATGATGATCAGGGGAGGCAAGGATGTGATCTGTGAGAAGCCCGCTGTTCCAACGGAGAGAGCCTTTGAGGAACTGCTGGAAGAGGCGAAAAACCATCAGGTGATTCTGATGGAAGCCATGCGTACCGCCTTCGATCCCGGCCTGGAAAAGCTGGAGGAGCTTCTTCCTCTCATCGGGCCGGTGCGCAGGGCAACCCTGGAATATGGAAAGTATTCCTCCCGCTATGACGCGTTTTTAAACGGGGAGGTTCTCAATGCGTTCAATCCTTCCCTGGCCAATGCGGCGGTGATGGATATCGGGGTGTACGCGGTGTACGGACTGGTGCGCCTGTTCGGAAAGCCGGAGGAAATCCGGGGACTGAATGTAAAACTATCCAACGGAATGGAAGGGATCGGCACCATTCTTGCCCGTTATCCGGAGATGATCGGTGAAGTTCTCTATTCCAAGATCACGGACACCATGGGAGAGAGCCAGATCCAGGGAGAGAAGGGAAATATTCTGGTGGATATGATATCGGAGCCGTCCAGGATCACTCTGAAGCTGAGAAATCAGGAGGAACAGGTATTTGAGCTGAAGCAGGATCCCAATCCTCTTTATGAGGAGGCAAAGGCTCTGGCCTCCATTCTGGAAAACAGAGACGTTCAGAGGGCGGAATGGTATCAGAGGCAGACGGCGGTCCAGCTGGGGATCATAGAAGAGATGCGGCGTCAGACGGGAATCCTTTTCCCGGGAGAAGAAGGCTCGGCCGCGGAAGAAAATCAGTAATAAACGGAGAGAAAAGCACAGAAGCTCATAACAGGGGCCTGTGCTTTTTTTGTCGTCCATAATTGACTGAGTAGCATTAATAGAGTTATAATTTATGCTATTAATAATGCGATAAAAAGCAGAACGGAGAAGTCAGAGGGGGGACAGCGGATGAGTATGCGGATCAGTGCGGCGGCAAAAACCCATATGGGACGTGTACGGGACAATAATGAAGATAATTTTTATCTCTGCGGCGCATACAGAAAGGATGTGTCACAGGGAACAGAGGAAAGACAGTATACAGGGGGAGACAGCCGGTTTCTGGCGGCTGTGGCTGACGGAATGGGAGGAGAAGAGTCCGGGGAGACAGCCTCCCTTTTTGCGGTAGAGGCTTTAAGGCCCTGTGAGCTGGATGAAATCAGGAAGACAGCCTTAGCCTGTATCCGGCAGGCCAATGACAGGATCTGCAGGGAAATGGAAGAAACAGGCGGAAAAAGGATGGGGTCTACTCTGGCCGCCCTTTATATTGACGGAGGAACAGCAGTCTGCGTCAATGTGGGGGACAGCAGAATCTATCTGCTTCGGGACGGACAGCTGAGCCAGCTGTCCCAGGATCACAACAAGGCCAGGCGGATGGTGGAAATGGGAGTTCTCACGCCGGAGCAGGCGGCCAGACACAGAAGCCGCCATGAGCTGACCCAGCACCTGGGGATTTTTGAGGAGGAAATGATCATTGAGCCGTTTTTCAGCGAAGAGATCATTCTGAGGGACGGCGATTGTTTTCTGCTCTGCAGCGACGGACTGACGGATATGGTCTCCGATGAGGAGATCGGTGCCCGGATGGGAGAGGAAGGGACGCCGGAGGAACTGGCGGAATCTCTCGTTTCCCTGGCCCTGGATCACGGAGGAAGAGACAATGTGACGGTGGTGCCGGTCCTGGTGAAGGAAGAAAAAAGGACCTGGCTGCAGAAGCTTTTTGCTGGAGAATAGGGAAGGAGGAGGATTGCCGGATCCGCCTGTATGGACGTTGCTGACCGAGCTTACCGTAGGAATGATCCGGTCCGGAAGCGCGGATGACGCAGCTGCCCATGGAAAACCGGATTGGACGAAAATAAGATTCTGACTATAAAGAAAAAAAGAGGAGAAGAAAAATGAGGATACCTGTAAGAATCAGAACCTATAATAAACCGTGCGGCAGCGTGCCGAATGTGTGCTGCCCTCACTGCGGGC
The DNA here is from genome assembly GCA_944377325.1 of uncultured Lachnospiraceae bacterium. GTDB lineage: Bacteria > Bacillota > Clostridia > Lachnospirales > Lachnospiraceae > Lachnoclostridium_A. The sequence goes on along the minus strand of CALWEP010000143.1, from coordinate 126 downwards.
AAACCACTGCCTTTCAGAAAGTAAAAAACAAAACGACCGGTTATGTTATGTTTGTGCCGACCACCACAATAACCAACAGCACTTATCTGGTGTGCAGTGCCTGCGGGAAAGCCTATCCGGTATTCA
>CALWEP010000142.1 GCA_944377325.1 uncultured Lachnospiraceae bacterium | reverse complement strand
GATATTGCCCTTTTATTTGATAATTCTCTCATTCTCTTGCTGTTTCCGCCTGCCAAAACAATACCGACTGCTCTCATTGTACTCCCCCTGCCTTTATAATGTAATCTCCGCTTGCCAACATTCCGTCCGTATAATCTTCAGGCTCCGTCACTCCGCTGATGGCCGTATTCCTGCCGATTTTCACATCCGGAGGAATCACGCTGTGCTCGCCGACAGTTACCAGTTCAAACTGATATACCTTGGGATCGTACTTGCTGGGCGCATATTCTCCCACGCCTACCTTGGCTCCCTTTCCGATCCTTACATCCTCGGCCACAATAGCCTTGTCCACTGCGGCTCCTGCCTCAATCACGCTGCCTCTCATCACAATGGAATCTCTCACCACTGCTCCCGGCTCAATCACCACGCCGGCTCCGATCACGGAATTGTATACCTCTCCGTAAATGTCAGAACCTTCGCCGATGATGCTTCTCTCAATCACCGCATTTTCCGATACGTACTGGGGCGGAATCACATCTCCCTTTGTATAGATCTTCCAGTATTCTTCATACAGGTTGAACTCGGGAATAATATCGATCAGCTCCATGTTTGCTTCCCAATAGGAGCCTAAGGTTCCCACATCCTTCCAGTAGCCGTTGTACTCGTAAGCAAAGATTCTGTCTCCTCTGCCGTGGCAGTAGGGGATAATATGCTTTCCGAAGTCACAGCCCGGCTCGTCCTTCAGGGTAATCAGCGCTTCTCTCAGCACCTTCCAGTTGAATATGTAGATACCCATGGAAGCCAAGTTGCTTCTGGGGTGTGCCGGCTTCTCCTCAAACTCCGTAATACGGTTGGAATCATCGGTAATCACAATGCCAAAGCGGCTGGCCTCCTCAATGGGAACCGGCATAGCAGCGATGGTGACGTCGGCATTATTTGCCTTGTGATACTCCAGCATGACCTCATAATCCATTTTGTAGATGTGGTCGCCGGACAGAATCAGAACGTAATCCGGGTTATATGTCTCCATATACTCCAGGTTCTGGTAAATGGCGTTGGCTGTTCCCGTATACCAGTCGCTGCCCTTGCTTCTCTCATAGGGCGGCAGAACGGTCACTCCTCCCACATTTCTGTCCAGATCCCACGGAATACCGATTCCGATATGGGTATTCAGACGAAGCGGCTGATACTGGGTGAGCACACCTACTGTGTCAACTCCGGAATTGATGCAGTTGCTGAGGGGGAAATCAATAATACGGTACTTTCCCCCAAAAGATACCGCAGGTTTTGCGACTTTTGATGTAAGAACACCAAGGCGACTTCCCTGACCTCCTGCCAGTAGCATGGCAATCATTTCTTTTTTAATCATTACGTTACCACCTCTTGCTGTGTATTTTTAGTTATAGGCGTATTATACCACACTTTTTAGAAATGGTGAACAATTTATCCTATAAATTTTAGCCTTTTTTGTGCAATTTCCTACAGATTTTGCGAAAGATTTACAACTTTTTAATTCCCATCAACATCTGGGATACTTTTTGCAGAAAATTTCCATATATGGGGAACTCCGTATCGCTCCTGTTATTTCCGCGAAATTTGGCGATGAATAAAATCTTTACAAAACCTTGAACAGCAGTTAAAAATACAGTATAATCACCTGTAGATCATAAAATAGGAAGAAATAGAAGGAGATACGGTCATGAATTTGGTTACCATAAAAGAAATATACAAGAACCGTGAAAACTATCTTGACAAAGAGATCACCGTAGGGGGCTGGGTGCGGAGCATCCGGGATTCCAAGGCTTTCGGCTTTATCGTTCTCAATGACGGTTCCTGCTTCGATACTCTTCAGATTGTTTATCATGACAATCTGGACAATTTTGCCGAAATCAACAAAGTAAACGTAGGAGCAGCGCTGATCGTAAAAGGGACCCTGGTGGCGACCCCGCAGGCTAAGCAGCCCTTTGAGATTCAGGCCAGCGAGGTGACGGTAGAGGGGCCGTCCAGCGCAGACTATCCGCTTCAGAAGAAGCGTCATACTTTTGAGTATCTGCGCACCATTTCCCATCTGCGTCCCAGAACCAACACCTTCCAGGCAGTGTTCCGGGTCCGCTCTCTGATCGCCTACGCCATTCATCAGTATTTTCAGGAGCAGGGCTTTGTATATGTTCATACTCCCCTGATCACTGCCAGCGACTGCGAGGGCGCAGGAGAAATGTTCCAGGTTACCACCCTGGACCTGACCAATCCGCCGAAAAATCCCGACGGAACCATCGATTACTCCAAGGACTTCTTTAATAAAGCCACCTTCCTCACCGTAAGCGGCCAGCTGAACGTGGAGACCTACGCCATGGCTTTCCGCAACGTATACACCTTCGGTCCTACCTTCCGGGCGGAAAATTCCAACACTACCCGCCATGCGGCAGAGTTCTGGATGATCGAGCCGGAGATGGCTTTCGCCGATCTGAATGACAATATGCGGGTAGCGGAAGGAATGTTAAAGTACATTATCCGCTACGTGCTGGAAAACGCTCCCGCAGAGATGGCATTCTTCAATCAGTTTGTGGACAAGAATCTTCTGGAGCGGTTAAACGGCGTTCTCAATTCCGAGTACGGCCATGTCACCTATACGGAAGCCGTGGAAATTCTGGAAAAGAATAATGATAAATTTGACTACAAGGTGTTCTGGGGCTGCGATCTTCAGACCGAGCATGAGCGCTACCTGACCGAGGAAGTTTTCAAGCGCCCCGTATTCGTTACGGACTATCCCAAGGAAATCAAGGCATTTTACATGAAGCAGAACGACGACGGAAAGACGGTGGCCGCCATGGACTGCCTGGTTCCCGGAATCGGCGAGATCATCGGCGGAAGCGAGCGTGAAAATGATTATGAGGAGCTTCTTACCCGTGTGAACGAGCTGGGTCTGAACGCCGAAGATTATAAGTTTTATCTGGATCTGCGCAAATATGGTTCCACCCGCCATGCCGGCTACGGCCTGGGCTTTGAGCGCTGCGTGATGTATCTGACCGGAATGGCAAATATCCGCGACGTGATTCCCTTCCCCAGAACCGTAAACAACTGCGAACTGTAATGATCTTACGCGGGCTGCCGTTCCGGCAGCCCGTTTCTTGAATCCGCCTGACCTCTCGTCCGGCGGTGATCGTGATATTCTGCCGGTTTGCCGGCAGCTCTGGGAGGTTTACTATGAAATTTATCCATACGGCCGACATTCACTGGGGAATGAATCCGGACAGCGACAAGCCCTGGAGCCGGGAACGGGCGCAGGCCATCAAAGATACCTTCGCCCGCATAATTTCCGAAGGGAAAGAGCGGGATGTGGACTGCATCTTCATCTCCGGAGACCTGTTTCACAGCCAGCCCCTGGTGCGGGATTTAAAGGAGATCAATTATCTTTTCTCCACCATCCCCGCCATCCATGTATGCATCATCGCCGGCAACCATGACCGGGTGCGGAAAAGTTCCTCTCTGCTCAGCTTTTCCTGGTCCCCAAACGTAACCTTCTTTCTGGATGACCAGCTCTCTTCCGTGTACTTTGAGGACATCAACACGGAAGTCTTCGGCTTCTCCTACCATACCACGGAGATTACGGAAGATCTGCTGGCAGGCGTCCGGGCTCCGGCCAATGGCCGCATCTCCATTCTCATGGCCCACGGGGGCGATTCCAAGCATCTGCCCTTTGACCGGGAGCGGCTGCTGAATACCAGCTTCTCCTATATTGCTCTGGGCCACATACATAAACCGGAGATATTTTCCGGAAACCGCATGGCCTACCCCGGCTCTCCCGAGCCGCTGGACAAGACGGAATCCGGCCAGCACGGCATGATCGTGGGAGATATCAACTATATGACCGGCAAGATCACTTCCCTGGAATTTGTGCCGCTTTCCAAAATTCAGTATATTTCTCTGGTGGTCCATGTGACGCCCGAGACCACCAACGGAGAGCTGGCGAAACGGATCGATGAAGAAATCGCCAAGCGGGGGCAGGAACACATTTACCGTTTCCGCATCCGCGGCATGAGAGATCCGGAAATGGAGTTTAATCCGGACACGCTTTCCTATCGCTGGAAGATTTCTGAAATTATTGACGAATCTGAGCCTCAGTATGATTTCAGCGCCCTGTTTGCGGAGCATCCCAGCGATATGATCGGCTTCTACATACAGGCCCTTCAGAAGGAAAACGCCAGTCCGGTTGAAAAGAAAGCTCTTTATTACGGGATCAATGCCCTGCTGCATACCACTGACGAAAGGAGCCAGTCATGAAGCTGCTTGACCTTCACATAAACGGTTTCGGGAAATTTCACAACAAATCCATGACTTTTCAGGACGGTCTGAACGTGGTCTACGGCAGAAACGAGGCAGGGAAGTCCACCCTGCACACCTTTATCAGAGGGATGCTGTTCGGAATTGAAAAGAGCCGCGGCCGGGCCTCCAAAAGCGATCTCTACACCAAGTACGAGCCCTGGGAGGACAGCGCCAACTACCAGGGGCGGCTCCGTTTTGAGAGCGAAGGCTCCGTCTACCGGATTGAAAGAAAATTCCAGAAAAATACAAAAGAGGTCCATGTGATCAATGAAACCCTGGGAAAGGAGATCTCCCCTGACAAAGGCTTTTACGATCAGGTCCTCTGCGGCCTTACGGAAACCTCTTACATTAATACGGTCAGTATCGGTCAGCTCAAAAGCGCCACCGACGGCGCCATGGTATCAGAGCTGAAGAACTACATCGCCAATCTGAACACCTCCGGCAGCATGGCCTTAAATATTACCAGGGCTGCCGCATTCTTAAAAAAGCAGCGGAAGGACCTGGAAAATCAGATTGTTCCGGAAGCCGCCAGAAACTATACCACCCTGCTGGGGGAAATCCGTTCTCTGGAGCAGGAAATCTCCTCTCCGGAGTTCGCCAATCAGCTCACCGCCTGCCGGGCCATGCAGAAGGATGTGACGGAGCAGCTGGCCAAAAAGAGGGAAGAGCGGGAAGAGCTGATTCAAAAGGTGGCCAAGGGCCGGCAGATCCTGTCCGGCAATCAGTTTTCCGATGAAGCCTCCATCCGCGCTTACAGGGATAATGCCGTAAAGGTATACGGAGAATACAAGGCGGCCAAGGCCGCCTCCGGGAAAGGTTCCCGGCGCGTTCTGACCGTGCTGTGCTTTCTGGCTTCCGGTCTGGCTGCGGCCGCGTCGGCCTGCTCAGCTGCCAGACTGCTGCCGGACGCTCCCCTTCCCTCTGCTCAGCTGGCCGTTGCTCTGGCCGCTCCCGTTCCCGTATTTCTTCTTCTGGGCATTCTTCTTATTCTTCGGAATAAACGATATCAGAGAGAGCTGGAGCTAAGCACCGGGCTGATCCGGGAAATATTTGCCAGGCATCTGGGGGACGGTTCCATCTCCGACCAGGCCATGGAGGCCCTGGAGCTGCGCATGGAGGAATTTATCCGTCTGAATGCGGCCCTTTTAAAGTCAGAGGCTTCCATGCAGGAGCAGCAGTCGGAAATCGAAGAGCTGGAAAAGCGCTCCGTTTCCTGTACAGAGGAAATTGAAAAGCAGCAGCGGCTTCAATGGGAGCTGGAAAAAAAGCTGGAACGGCTGGCTTTCTGCCGGGATCAGGTTACTGCCCTGCAGCATGTGATCGACGAAAATGACCGCCTCCGGGACGAGGTCACCGCCATCGATCTGGCCCTGGAGACTATGACGGAGGTCTCCACCTCCATCCGCGCCTCCTTCGGCCTTCTGCTGAACAAGACCGCCTCCGACCTGATCGCCGGCATCACCGGCGGCATTTACAGCAGCATGAGCGTAGATGAAAACCTGAATATCTATATGAATACCAGGACAAAGCTGGTTCCCATTGAGCAGGTGTCCAGCGGAACCATGGATCAGATTTACCTGGCGCTGCGCATGGCAGTCGCCCGCCTGATGCAGGGAGATCATGAGCCCCTTCCTCTGATCTTTGACGACAGCTTCGTGCAGTATGATGACGAGAGGCTGAGAACAGCCCTAAGGTGGATCTCCGACAGCTATGACGGTCAGAGCATCATCTTCACCTGTCATCGCCGGGAGCTTCAGATTCTGGAAGAAGAAAAAATCCCTTACCACCGCATCGATATGTAAAAACGGCCGGGAAATCGACAACAGGGGGCATTGTGACTGGCTCAGTCACAATGCCCCCTGAAATTTCTCTCCGTTTCACGGAACTATGTCCCCACTTTTCTTTTACAGCGTCGCCGCCTGAATTTCCCTGATAATCAGTTCCTGGGCCTCTCTCCACTCATCCACCAGCCGAACCGTAAAGCCGTGCCGACTGTTCAGGAAACGTCTCATCACCACTTCATTTCCCATTCTGATCAGCTTCTGTCCATACTCTTCATTAATCTGGCAGAACGGGCAGTTTTGGCCGTTAATAATCAGCGTTCTGGGCTGGTCCTTCAGCATTTCTTCCGGAGCAAAGGCGGGAGAAACGAAAGGATCCTTAAGCAGTTCCTTCTCGCCGTCCGCATACAGCATGGAAAAGGCCCGGGACCGCTCCGCTCCCTCCTGTTCCATAACGCTGTAGTTGTCTGTGGCGGCGTAATCCATTACCTGAAGGCACAGTCTGAACTCTCCCGTCTGCGCCGCCTTCAGGGAGATCGCCGCTGCCAGCTCTCCTCCGGCGCTGTGTCCTCCTACGGAAACTTTCTTTTCATCAGCTCCCCACTCCCGGCACCGGTCAAATACCCACCGCACCACCTGAAGGCACTGCTCAAATGCTGTGGGATAAGGATGGTCCAGAGAGCTTGCATAATCCACATCCACTACGATTCCCCGAATCCGGGCTGCCACATGGGCGCAGTACAGATCATCATCTTCATCCTGAAGAAACACAAACCCGCCCCCATGCATATTGATATGTACCGGGCAGCTGTCCGTCCGGTCTTTTGCCCTGGTAATATAGCAGGTAACCGGAACTCCTGCGGACGGAACCTCCACGGTCACTGTCTCTCTGTCCACCAGCTCCTGATAAGCTCTGTAGCTGTCCGGAACAACCTTTTCCGCCTTTCCCGCCTCTCTGTGCGCCCCTGTTCTCTTTAATACCTCTTGAAGCTCCTGCTTCTGCTCCGCCGTCAATGCCATATTATTTTATTCCTTTCTGTTTCATATTTTGGTTTCCATTCTCATACCCGTCATCCGTAAATAGGAAAAAACAGGTTTGCGCTGAATATGAGGGTTACAATACCGATCAGCAGATAGGGAATGGTAAATTTCAAAGTTTTCACCGGATTGTGCTTTCCCACCGCAAAAGCAAAGGTAGCTGCTGCACATCCTGTAGGGAATGCAATAGCCAAGCAGGAAGAACAGAACACCACTAAAACAACCGCCTTAGGGTTCATTCCTCCGGCCAGAGCCGTGCTGACCGCAATGGGGATCATAACCGCCACGGTTCCGTTATTGGACAGTAAGGTAGTCATGATCACCGTGGTAATGCAGAATACGGTGGTAACAAAGAGACCGCTGGGGTTGCTTCCCAGAATCTGCAGCACCAGCTTTCCCACAAACTCTCCCGCCCCCGATACGCTCAGCGCTGAGGAAACTACCAGAATACCTGCCACCATCCATATCATATCGCTGGTAAGGGTTCCCACTACTTCACGGACGGAGAGCACGCCCGCGTAGATCAGCACCAATACCCCCACGGCAGGAATGAGATAGATCATATTTCCCAATTTATCAGAAAACAGGAACGCTGCCATTACGGCCGCAAAGACCAGAATAATCAGGCTTTCATCCTTCTTTGAAATCTTTATCTTTTCCTCCTGTTTTCCGGTACTTCCGGTGCTTACCGCATCGGCATCGATCTTCTGCTTCGGAATCAGACGGTAGGCTACGATACAGTAAGCAGTCATGGCAATGGAAGGAATGATGCCCACTTTGAAAATATCCAGCATTCCCAGCATATACTCCGGATGTCCTTCCACCAGGCCCTCATAGTAGGCATTGGTTGACAGAGGAAGGGCCGCGCCCATTCCGATGGGGAAACGACCAAACCAGGCGCATATGATTGCCGCCACCAGCATGATCATTCTGGACTGAGAGATCTCGCTGTCATCATCCAGAGACTGCACTACCAGAAGCATAATGGACATCACCGCCGTCATGCCCATCAGCTGGCAGAGAACAATAGTAAACGCACAGATCAAAAGCACCAGCACAAAGCCGTTTTTCCCCTGGATCACTGCCATTTTCTGTCTGACCCGCCAAGCCAGGCTGGTTTTTCCCAGAGCTCCCGCAACTACCATCATGGTAGCCACAAGAACCGTGGTATTGTGAGAAAGACCCGAAAATACCTGACCGGTCTCAATCACCCCTGTCAATCCCAGAACTACAACGCAGGTCATGGCAGTTACACCATAAGGGAATTTGTGGATCAGAAATGAAATGATCATAAATACCAGTACTGCCAATGCAATATATAGGTGCATATTTTCCATATTGATTTCCTCCTAAACGGATTATTTTGTCAAGGAGCAGCAGAACGTTCCGGTGCTTTTTTATAAGAGAATGGAATCAGCCTTTCTTTCATTTCTGTATATTTTATCCAATTCTCTTTTCTATTTTCATAATATCACAGCCTTATTGCCCATATCCAATATGGAATAAACATATTTTTCATAAGAAAAAAGCATACTTCTTTTCCAATCTTCTTGACAGACGCATCTTTGAAGGTAGAATGGAACTATGAATACAAAACACTTTGATTATTTTATTGTAATTGCGGAAACCAAAAATCTTTCCAAAGCTTCCGAACAGCTGAAAGTCTCTCAGCCGGTACTGAGCCGTTATCTGGCCGATCTGGAGCGCCGTCTGGGCATCCGCCTGTTTGTCCAGGAAAACCGAAGCTTTCATATCACCGCTGCGGGAGAAATCTATTTAAACGGAGTAAAGCGTATGAAAGATCTGCAGACTCAGATGCAGAGGTCCTTCAACGCTGCCCGCGGTATCAGGGAAACCGCCCTGTGCATCGGTCTGTCTCCTTATCGGGGCGGAAGGGAAATTGCCTCCTTCGCACCTCATTTATTCGCTCGATACCCGAACCTTGATCTGAGAGTGACGGAAGGACATTCCCGGTATCTTCTTCAGTGTCTGTATGAGCGGAAAATTTCCTCTCTGATCAATCTTTACCATCCGGACTATATGCCTCGGACAAAAATCGCCTCCTTTTTGCGCAGCGAACTGCTGCTGGCCGTTCCCGATTTTCATCCGCTGGCAGCCTACGGTTCTCCGTCTCCGGCAGAACCTGCTCCTCTCACCACCCGGCAGCTCAGCCGGCTGACCGATATCTCCTTCGTCTATCTGAACAGTGATACCGTACTGGGATATATGGCTGACGCCGCCTGCTCCCGTTACGGCTTTACTCCTCGCACCCTGATGAGAACCGTAAATTCCATCGCCGTTTCCTCCCTTCTGGCCACCGGAAGCTACGCCGGCTTTCTGCTGCAGAACACAGCCCAAGGGATGAATCATATGCGGTTTTTTCACTTTCCTCATCCCCAGTACCTTTACAGCGGAATGATATTCCGAGAAGACTACCGCCCTTCCGGCGCGGAAATCTATCTGTATCAGCTGGAGTTTCTCCAGGAACAGAGAACCAACCCCCATATTCTTTATCAGAACGATTTGGGAAAACGCCTTTTAGCTGAGGAAGCGGAATGAAAGGAGGCTCTGCCTGTGAATACAAGAATCTATGAGTATATAATCGCTGTGGCTGAAGAAGGAACTGTCACGAAGGCGGCTCAGCGGTGCTTTATCTCTCAGCCTGCCTTAAGCCAGCACATCAAAACCCTGGAAAAAACCTACGGATTCTCTCTTTTTGAAAAGAAGGGCAACGCCCTCATTCCCACCCGCCAGGGAGAAATTTTTCTCTCCACAGCCAAAAGGATGCTCCAGGTGGAGCGGGAAATTCTGCAGGAAATCGAACGGCACAAGCAGTCGGTACCGGCCCTCTGCCGCGTGTTTACGGATATTCATATGAGAAACATTCTCCTGGATCAGATTATTCCGGACTTTTCTGCTCTTTATCCCCATGTCCGGCTGTCCATCCTGTCCGGAGACACAGAAACCGCCCTGGAATTTGTTGAAAATGGGCTGGCAGACATCGCCTTTATCCCCATCTGCGGCTCCTGTCCCTCCAAAGTCGCCTCCATTCCCATTGAGCAGAACCAATATATGCTGCTCCTTCCTCCCGGCCATCCCTGCGCAGAAATTTTTCGGCAGAACGGGGTTCGTTTTGAGCTTCTTCAGCAGGAAACATTTCTCCTAAACAGCAATCATTCTTTGTTTCGGACCATGCAGGATCAGATTCTCCTCCGCTACGGAATCAAACCGGAAAAGACCGTCTCTGCCCATTCCATGACCAGACTGGCGTTTCTGGTGCAGGAGGGAAAAGGCGTTTCTCTTCTTCCCGATTCCATTCTGGCCGCTTCCAAAGTCCGATGTCCGGCTTTCCCGCTGGATCCTCCCTGGCGTTTTCGCCACATCGCCGCCTATCGGCGCTCCGACGGTCTGGACCCGGCCGAAGCATGTCTGGCCGATCTGTTTATCCGCCACTATCAGCATCTGTCTGCAAAATAAAAACAAGCCCTGCAGCTGTGCAGAGCCTGTTTTCGGCTGAAATGATTAATATTCTCCGTTTCTGTATTTCTCCAGAATCCGGTTGATTCTCTTGGTGGGGTTAAGCAGCTCGCTTAAGGAATCGTCGTGATTCAAATTGTCGATGATCAGGGCGATATATTTGCTCATATCCACGCTGGTATAGTACGGCTTTGTCAAAAGCTCCGGCGTCTGATATACCAGATTGGTGGTAAAAATGCGGTCGATCAGTCCATTCTGGTAATACTCGTCGAACTTTGCCAGGCCGTTGGTAAACAGGCCGAAAGTGGAGAAGATAAATACCTTGCTGGCTTTTCTTCTCTTCAGCTCCTTAGCCACGTCCAGCATACTCTCGCCGGAGGAAATCATATCGTCAATAATAACCACATCCTTGCCCTCAATGTCCGTTCCCAGGAACTCATGAGCCACGATGGGGTTCCGTCCGTTGATGATCTGAGTATAGTCTCTTCTCTTATAGAACATACCCATATCCAGTCCCAGCACATTGGCAAAGAAGATCGCTCTCTTCATACCGCCCTCGTCCGGACTGATGACCATCATATGATCGCTGTCAATCTGAAGATTTTTTTCCGTCTTCAGAAGGCTCTTTATAAACTGATAAATAGGCTGGACCGTTTCAAATCCCTTTAAGGGAATCGCGTTCTGTACTCTGGGGTCATGGGCATCAAAGGTAATGATGTTCTCCACTCCCATGCTCACCAGCTCCTGAAGAGCCATGGCACAGTCCAGAGACTCTCTGCCGGAACGCTTGTGCTGTCTTCCTTCGTAGAGGAAAGGCATGATTACGTTGATTCTGCGGGCTTTTCCTGCCGCTGCGGCAATGACTCTCTTCAGATCCTGGAAATGATCGTCCGGAGACATATGATTCACCATTCCGCTGAGGGAATAGGTCAGGCTGTAGTTGCAGATATCCACCATAAAGTACAGATCATCTCCGCGGACAGATTCCTCAATGGTTCCCTTTCCCTCTCCGGAACCAAATCTGGGAGTCTGTGCGTCAATAATATAATTATCTCTCTGATAACCGGTAAAAGCGATGGTAGATTTATACTCGCTCTGCCGCTCCCGTCTCCACTCTACCAGATGTTCGTTCACCTTTTCTCCCAGCGCCGCGCAGCTCTTTAAAGGGATCAGTCCCAACGGACCAACTGGTATGGTTTCGATGGTCTTCTCTTCGTATATCATTTTCGTCCTCCTATCCGTTTTTCGGCAATTTACCGTATATTTATAGCATTATCCCAATGAATAGTCAATAGCCAAGGTTATTCCCGGCCTTCCTGCCGTTTTCTCAGGCGAATATCGTCCCCGTAAACCGGCAGTATCCGGTAGTAGCTCATGATCCGGGAAGTCACCCGCTCGGTGTAGGTGTCTCTCAGAGCGTTCAGAGACAGGTTGGTGGAGATCACCGTCCCTTTCTTCCGATTCAGCCGCTCATTCAGGCAGTAGAACAGCTGAGAAGAGGTAAAGCTGTTGTTCAGCTCCGTGCCCAGGTCATCGATGACCAGCAGATCGCAGTCCAGAATGTCTCCGTACAGATCGCAGTCTTCATCTCCCTGACGGCCGAACTTTGTCTTGGAAAAAATATCAAACAGGTCGCAGGCAGAAAGGTAAATCACGGAATAATACCGATCCATCAGCTCCTTAGCCACACAGTTGGCCAGAAACGTCTTCCCCACGCCCGTACTGCCCGTAAGAAGGATGTTCCCCTTGTTTTCTCCAAATTCCCGGATATACTGGCGGCAGACCTCCACCACCTGGCGCATATGCTCTCTGGCCGTTCTCCCCAGTCCCGGAATCACGGTCCGGTCATCATAGTATTCGTAAGAAAAGGAGGAAAAATTCTCTCTTTTCACTACCTCTTCAATATTGGACTGGGCATAGAGGAGACGCATCTGGGCCTTGCGGAAGCAGTGGCATTTTTTCCCGTTTACATATCCCGTATCTCTGCAGTCCGGACAGCGGTAATGCATCTCCATATAATCCGGCGGATATCCCTTGGACCGGAGAAGAATCTCCTTCTGCTCCCGCAGATCTGCCAGAGCCGCCTTCATCCTGGCCAAAGCTTCCCCGTCTCCCGCCAGCATCTTCCTGGCAGAATCCACGGCCGTAGTGCTGATGGCGTCATCCAGCTCCCTGATAGCCGGAATGACCCGGTATATTTCCTCCACCCGTTTGTCCTGCTCATGCTTATTCTGAAGCTGCTGTCTGCCGTATTCCCGGATGATCGAGTCATACTGGGAATTGCTCAATGCCATTTCTCACCCTCCTTTACTGCCATTGTTCCAATATCATCGCATCATAGTCCGTCTGACGTTCCTCGAAATTGCGGAACTGATTCGTTCCTTTCCGCCTGGACCCGTCCTCCTTGTAAGAAGACTTTTTCCGCTTTCCGTCTGCTCCGGCCACGTCCTCCATGGTCCGCACTCCGCTTTTATGCCATTCCTCCAGAATCCGGTCCGCATACTGAAAGCTGGGCTTGTGAATGGCTTCCATGGTCCGGTTGCAGGCCTCTACTACCACCTGTCTGGTGAAGCCCCAGGTCCTGTACCACCGTTCAATGGCATCCCACTCTGTGTTTCCCGGGCGGCGGTCATTGATGCCGAAGGCTTTCATTACCGCAAAGGCGTCCTGGTTGAAATGCTCGGTCCAGGCCTTCGCCTTTGCCACCGTGTCAATTCCCTTTTCATGCCAGCTTAACGCCACCTTTTCCATATAGCGAATGCTGTTGTGGCGGTTCTGCACACAGTATTCGATCACATACTCAATCACATCGCAGGACATTTTCAGACCGTCATACAGATACGCCAGCATATCCGCATCCTGAGGCTTTAACAGGCGGCCCATATACTGACCGGCCACATAAAGCAGCTGGCTGAACTCTCCGTCTCCCTGAAGACGCTCCAGCTCCGCTCTGCCGTAGTTCTTCCTTTTCTCCTGTTCCTTTTCCACCGCCTGAGGCGTCTCGGGAAGAGAGGCGGCGGTCTCCCGTCCTGCCTGCTCCCGTTCCTTCCCTTCCTCTTCCGGCCCGTCTGCCAGCACTCCCATCTTCTGCCAGTAAGCCAAGGCCCGGCGCACATCCGCCTCCGTATGGTTCAGCGCATCTGCAATGGAAGAAAGGTCCGGCTTTTCATTCTGGTGACGGAGCATATACAGGTAAACCTTTACGTATTCCCCGTTGGCTGCCGCCATATATGTATCGATAAATTCATCTGCGACCAGAGTCGCCCGGATCTGAAATTGATTTTTCACAGACAAAACTCCCTTTTTTACTGTAACCCTGCTTTTCTGGTTTCATCATATCACATTCATTTTAAAAAGAAAATAGCTCCGCTTTTCCACATAAGCAATTGTGGATAATGTGGATAACGTGGATAAGCTGTTAACATAATCGTAAATACTTTGGATGAATTTGTCGAATCCGGCGTAAAATAAAGCATTTGTAAAATTAACAGACGATTTTTTATGTAAAGTAAAAAATCCACATAGCTTCTTTACATAAAATGTTGAAAACTATGTGGATAATGTGGATAATTACAGACCAAGCAGCTTTTCTCCCACTTTTACAATATCTCCGGCCCCCATAGTTATCAACAAATCACCGTGTACACAATTTTCTAAAATAAATGTCTCTATTTCGTCGAAGGAGGGCAGATAAACGGCCTTAGTACCCAGCTTTTCTATTTTTTCCGCCAGCTGTCCCGAGCTGACTCCCAGGGTATCGGTCTCTCTGGCCGCATAGATATCCGCCAGAATCACCTCATCCGCCTGGGACAGCGCCTGGGCAAATTCATCCATAAACGCTTTGGTTCTGGTATAAGTATGGGGCTGGAACACGCACCAGATCTTTCTGTGGGGATAATTCCGGGCCGCAGCCAATGTGGCGCGGATCTCGCTGGGATGATGGGCGTAATCGTCGATTACCGTCACTCCCCCGATCTCCCCCTTTTTCTCAAATCTCCTGTTGGTTCCCGTAAATTTCTTCAGGCCCTCCCGGATCTTCTCAAAGGGCACTCCCAGTTCCAGACAGGCGGCCGCAGCGCTGAGCGCATTGGAGACATTGTGATCGCCGGCCACTCCCAGTACAATATGCCCCAGCTCTTCTCCGCAGCGGATCAGATCAAATTCCGCCCTGGCAAACTCGTCATGACGTACGTTCTCCGCTCTGAAATCTCCCTGTTCCCCGCCGAAGGTAATCACCCGGCACTTCAGGCCGTCCGTAAGCTCTTCCAGCCTGTCAATGCAGCCGTTGACAATCAGCAGCCCGCTCTCCGGCAGACGCTCCGCAAACAGGCGGAAGGAACGGCGAATATCCTCCAGGTCCTTGAAAAAGTCCAGATGATCCTCCTCAATATTTAAAATAATCTCCATGGTGGGGAAAAATGACAGAAAACTGTTGGTGTATTCGCAGGCCTCCGTCACGAAAAGCTCCGATCCTCCCACACGAATATTCCCTCCGATGGAGTTTAAAATTCCGCCCACGGAAATGGTGGGATTTTCGTCTGCCGCCAGCAGAATCTCCGTGATCATAGATGTGGTGGTGGTTTTTCCATGGGTTCCCGCAACCCCCAGAGACTGACGATAGTTTCTCATCATCTGTCCCAGCAGTTCCGCACGGCTCAGCATGGGGATTCCTCTCCGGCAGGCCTCCCTATACTCCGGATTGTCCGGATGAATGGCCGCCGTATAAACTGCCGCGTCAATGCCGTCCGTTATATTCTCCCCTCTCTGTCCGTACATCACCCGGGCTCCTCTCGCCTCCAGGTGTCTGGTAAGTTCCGATTCTCTGGCATCTGAGCCGCTCACCGAAAATCCCTCATCCATCAGGATCTCCGCCAGACCGCTCATGCTGATGCCGCCGATCCCGATGAAATGGATGCGACAGGGCTTTTCAAAATCTATCTGATACATATAATCCCCTCTATCCTCTCTTGAGTTTCTTTTCCTTGTTCCGGCAGCTGCCGGAACAGTCCTTCGCCTTTTATTATACCGAATTTTTCAGGAAAAGCAAAGAGATGGAGCAGAAAGTCACCGCCGGCTGTTCTCCGCATTAACGCTTTAAGCCGATGCACCGTTAATATATAAATAGGAAGAAACTGTTTTTTCTTCCTCCCCCTCCCCTTTTCTCCTCTTTCTTTTGAAAACGTAAGTTTTCACAGATAATTCCCTGTCCCTCAGTCAAAAACTGCCGTTTTTATTGCCGCCTGTTTCCCCGGCCCTTTCTTCACCTTAAAACAGTCCTATTTTCCTTACCTTTTTTTAAATTTTACGTAAAATTTATACAATTTAATTTCTTTACAAATTCCTCACCGAAACTTTAATTTTATATTAAATCCATGAAAAATACTTGTAATATTCAAAAAATGTGGTAGTGTTTTTGATACAAAAAGGAATTATAAAAGAGGGAAGAAACACTATGAAAGAATTTACTCAACTTTTCAACACTGCCATCGCGGTGATTCTGACCCTGCTGTATCTGTATCAGTTGGGCTATCTGCTGATCGGCATTGTACAAAAGAACAGGCAGCGCTGCTGTCCCCCGCCCAGTCTGCGCCGCTATGCCGCAGTCATCTCAGCCCGCAACGAAGAAAATGTAATCGGCGGCCTAATTGACAGTCTGAAACACCAGAATTACCCGGCGGAGCTTTTGGACATCTACGTAATCGCAGACAACTGCACCGACAATACCGCCCAGGTGGCGGAAAACGCCGGAGCCATCGTATACCGCCGCTTTAATCACCTTCAGGTTGGAAAGGGCTACGCTCTGGATTATCTGTTCAACCTTCTCACAGAAGAAGGAAAAAACGATTATGACGGCTATTTTGTTTTCGATGCCGACAACTATGTGGATCCGAATTTCGTAAAAGAGATGAACATCACCTTCGGAAGCGGCAATTACGCGGCTCTTACCAGTTACCGAAACTCCCGCAATTTCGGGTCCAACTGGATTTCCGCCGGATACGGCCTGTGGTTCCTGAGGGAGGCGCGCTTTTTAAACGCTCCCCGTATGGCCCTGGGCGTAAACTGCGCCATTTCCGGAACCGGTTTTCTGGTATCCGGAGATCTGGTAAGGGAAAACGGAGGCTGGCCCTTCCATCTGCTCACGGAGGATATTGAGTTTTCCGTAAACTGTGCCCTTCAGGGCCGCGTTATCGGATACTGTGAAAAAGCTGTTATCTATGACGAGCAGCCCGTGACGTTCAAGCAGTCCTGGGATCAGCGGCTGCGGTGGTCCAAAGGCTTTTACCAGATTGACTACCATTACGGCATGTCTCTGCTGAAGGGAATCTTTGCAGGCGGAAAGCGCGGCTTTTCCTGCTATGATATGTTTATGACCGTAGCTCCCGGTATGTTCCTCACCCTGGGCGCCATCCTGATCAACCTGATCATGATTACCGCCGCTATGACCCTTCCGCCGGCAGAGGCAGATATGGTCATGGGAGAGTGCCTGGGCTTTATTGCCAGAACCATTTTTGTGTTTTATCTTGGGCTGCTCATGTACGGGGCTGTCACTACCATTACGGAATGGAAATCCATTGCCGTTCCCGGCGGAAGGAAGCTGAAGTTCCTGTTTACCTTCCCCATCTTTATGTTTACCTATATTCCCATTGCCGCAGTGGCTCTGGTTCGCAAGGTGGAATGGAGACCGATCTATCACGGAGCGGACCAAGGAGGATTTATTGCCGCAGCAGGAAAAAAACGTCTGTCGGCGTAAAAAACATTTTGAGGAAGATAGCTGTCCGCAGCCATCTTCCTCTCTGTTATTCGGAAAAGTTTACTGTTTATTCCGCATTATTTTGCAATAATTTCTTTTGCCATCTCCAGAAGCTCCTCCGGATCTCCTCCTTCTTTCATCGTTACCAGGCAGTAGGTAAGTCCGTCCTCCTTCCAGAATGCGCTCACGCTCGTTTTCCGTTCAGCCTCATCTGTACCGTAGCTGATCTCCAGTTTCCCCTCTTCCTGAAGCTTCATATCTTCTTCATCCGGTTCCTGATCCGGTGGGAGAAAGAGATAATTCATAACAGAGACCTCTATCTCAACGTTTTCATATGTTTCCGAGAGAACTGCCGGGTATGGCTGACCTTCCGCTCCTTCCAGAGGATCAGAAATATCCAGAAAATATTCGCCGCTGTAATCAATGTTAATGGAAGGGTATGTCCCTATCTCCGCACCATTCTCATCCAGTGCAGAAACATTCACATCAAAACCTCTGACAAATTTCGCGCCATTGGAAAACTCATCCACTGCCCTGGCTTTTTTGTATAAGGTATCACTGGCCTCTACCTCCTGCGCATTTTTGTAATCCACCTGATCCGTTATGACCGAACTGGAAAGAGACGCTATTTTTCCCGATGCAAATGCCGTCCCCACTCCCAGCACTGCAATAGCTGCCGCTGCTGCCGCAATTTTCATTTTACGATGTTCAAATAGTTTCATGTTCTTTCTCCTTTCATCAATCGAGCTGTGTATAGAACTTAAAAGCTCCTTTTCTTCCTTCTGAGTAAGTCTGCTGCTTTCCGCAAGTTTTCGGAGCTCTTTCTGAAGCAGTTTTTCTTTTGAGACATTCTTCCTTATCCCCTGCGCCTGAGCCGTTCTATCCGTTTCTCTGCCAGCTCCTTCCTGTACATCTGATACCGGCATCCCGCATCCGAACTGTGTCCCCTTATACCATTTCATATTCCTGCCTCCTTTTCGTCTCCGAACTGCCTTTGCTTAAATAAGCTCTGAGGTTTTCCCTTCCTTTATGAAGCCGCGACTTGACCGTTCCTTCCCGGCTTCCCGTAATGCGCGCAATGTCTCTGACCGAAAGTTCATTGTAATAATAGAGTACAATTACCGTCCTCTGTTTAACTTCCAAAGACGAAACTGCTTCGCGCAGCTGTTCCTGTTCCTCTTTCAGAATTACTTCTTCCAGAGGCTGAAGAGTGCCTCTGTCCGTTTGTATCCACGGGCCGCCGTATCTCTCCTCACCCTGCTCCAGCATCTCGTCAAACGAACTGTCTTTCGGTCTGCGTTTTATATATCTCCAGGCAGTGCGGACCATTATCCGGAAAATCCAGCTTTCGAAAGCTCCCTCATCGCGGATTGTATCCTTTTTCAGAAAGCATTTCACGAATGTCTCCTGAACAATATCCTCGCTGTCCGCTCTGCTGCCGCTGATTAAATATGCCGCGCTGTACAGCTTTTTCACATATATTCCATACAGACTGTCAAAAGCCTCCCCGTCTCCGGTTTTCATCCTTTTTACCAATTCTGCAATGACGTCATTCATATCCGTTCATTCTCCGTCCTTTTGTTCCGTATTTTCGATGCATCTGCTATATAAGAGGCCCTATTCTTTTCATCGGTTCACCGCAGGGAAAAAAAGTTCCAAAAAAGAGGTCATCTTTTCCGATAACCCCTTCAGGAAGAATTAAATGCTTATCAGAGAAGACAGGTCAAGGACTGTTCCATCGGCATCTATCGGCGCAGGGGAAATCATTTCATGGTGCCCCTGCTGCAGGAACTGACGCAGAAAATGCCGGACATCCAGTTCGATCTGCAAATCGGCTCCATTCAGGAGCTGGAGCAGATGCTGGAAAGCCACCAGCTGGATTATATGCTGGTAACCCATATGCTGCACAAGCCCGGATGGGAATACCTGTATGTGTGCAGCGACGAGCTGGTAGTCATCTGTCCGGAAAGCATGAAAGAAATGACAAGAAGCGAGGAGAATTGTCCGTATCCCATTCTGGATCCGGAACAGCTTCCTCATGAAAAACTGATCTCTCCGGGAAAAAAGCAGAGCATCTATCCCTTTGTTGAGAAATTCCTGGCGGAATACGGGCGTGATCCTGCGACTGTACGAACCGTGGCCAATATGGAGATCGGCGCGCAGCTGGTTTCCGCCGGCAGAGGATACTGTTTTACTCTTGCCAGCTATCTTCCGTCCTTTTCCCACATCCCGGGACTGCTGTTCTGCCGCCCCCGCTCCTTTCCCGTGTCCGTTAATTGGTCGCTGGGATGGACCTCGCCGGTTCTGTCCTCCGACCAGCTTCGTTTGCTGAAGGAAATCATTCGGGAACACACCGAGTCGATGAAACATTTTCACGGAGACAGGCCGTACTCCAGGCAGTCTGCCGAAAATAATCAGCAATTGCCGCACGAGCATCCTTTAGATAAAGCGTAAAGCAGCAGGCTGCTTTCGGTTTATTCGCTATGGCCTATCCCCGGACCTTCCGGATCAGTTCCTTAGCCTCATCCTTTTTCAGAACCTTACCGCAGGACACAACCCTGCCATCCACCACCAGCGCCGGGGTGCTCATCACCCCGTAAGCGGCGATTTGCGCAAAATCTGTCACATGATCAACGGCCGTTTCCATTCCCAGCTCTGACAGCGCCTCACCGACAGCCTGCTCCAGCGCATTGCATTTTGCGCATCCGGAGCCAAGCACTTTGATGCCGGCAGACGCTTTTTCCGTTTCTGCCCGGGACGCTGTCTCCGGCATATGGCCGCCGCAGCAGGAAGTTCTGCTTTCCTTTTTGTTTCTGTTAAAAAATCCCATGGTTCATACCTCCTATTTAAATGAAAAGAAATTGAAATATATTAAATAAATAGCCTACCAAGATGATTCCAGCCG
The DNA here is from genome assembly GCA_944377325.1 of uncultured Lachnospiraceae bacterium. Taxonomy (GTDB): domain Bacteria; phylum Bacillota; class Clostridia; order Lachnospirales; family Lachnospiraceae; genus Lachnoclostridium_A. The sequence continues at coordinate 14,520 of CALWEP010000142.1, read as the reverse complement.
TGCAGACGCCGATAAACAAAGCCAGAAGCTTCGGCTTGACTGCCTTGCGCAGCATAATGACCGACGGTAAACTCAGCGTTGTAACCGCCATCATAAATGACAGAATTGTGCCAAGCTGCGCTCCTTTCGCAAGCAGGGCCTCCGCCACCGGAATCGTGCCGAAAATATCCGCATACATGGGAATTCCCACCAGAGCCGCCAAAAACACTCCCAATGGGTTTCCGCTGCCCAATACGGCCGAAATCCAGCTTTCCGGTATCCAGTTGTGAATCACCGCCCCGATTCCCACACCTATCAGAATGTAGGGAAACACCTTTTTGAAGGTAGAAGCTGCCTGCTCCTTCGCGTACTGCACCCGCTCCGTTTGGGTAAGGTCAGGAGACTCCATATCCACTCTTCCGGCGGAAAAAATAAAACTCTCCACATACCTTTCCATACGCAGCTTTTCAATGACAGTGCCGCCCGCCACAGCGATCGCCAGACCCACCAGCACATAAATTACGGCCACTTTCGCACCGAAAATGCTCATAAGCAGCACCAGACTGCCCAAATCTACCATGGGGGAGGAAATCAGAAAAGAAAAAGTCACCCCCAGCGGAAGCCCCGCACTGGTAAAGCCAATAAACAGAGGAATCGAGGAGCAGGAACAGAACGGGGTTACCGTTCCCAGCAAAGCCGAAATAATATTTGCTCCCATTCCATGAAATCTCCCCAATATCCTCTTGCTCCATTCCGGAGGAAAGTAGCTTTGAATATAGGAAATAATAAAAATTAAAAAACACAGAAGGACAGTGATCTTAATCACATCATAGAAGAAAAACTGAACGCTGCCGCCCAGTCTTCCCTCTGTGTCCAGTCCCAGCGTAAGCAGACCGCTGCCGATCAGCCTGTTCAGCCACTTCATTCCTAAAATCTCATTTTGAAAGAATTGCCATATGCCCACAACAGAAACCTCTCTTTTCTTAGAATAGATAATACATCAAAATTTTTTGATCTTTTGGTTCGAGATAAACGCCACCTTTTATTGATGGCGTTTATTTGCTGCAGGAAGGGCAGTGATCCTCTTCCCTCTCCGTATCGGGTGTAAGAATGGCCCGCAGCCGTTCCAGCGCCCATACTCCTCCGGACCTGCTCAGGCGGTAGTGGGTCCATTTGCCTTCCTGTCGGCTCTCTACGATACCGGAGTCACACAGGACCTTCATGTGGTAGGACAGACCGGACTGCGTCAGATCCATGGGCTCCTGCAAGACGCAGGCACATTTTTCGCCGCTTCGCAGCTGCTCCAAAATAGCAAGGCGTTTCGGATCGCACAGGGCCTTGAACACCTTGGCGTCTTCCTGGTGATCTGCCATTTGCTCACCTCACATCAATTATTTTTGATATGATTAGTATATGGGGCAAGGGCTTTTTTGTCAATACTTTATATTCAATCACGGAGCAGTTCCATCCATAGAACCGATTTATCTTAATCGGTCAATTACTGCCAGCAAATACTCTGTAAATTCTTCTGCACTGGCTCCGTCTCTATCTGTGGTAATCACCTTTTTTCTTTCTTCGGCTGTGCATATGATAAGCGCTCGCTCCAGAAGTTCCTTTCTCTCTCTATATCCAATATGTCCCAGCATCATACCAACTGCGCGGATCAGGCTGCAGGGATCTGCATAGTTCCCTCTTCCATGTTCCATAAGAAACGGCGCTGTTCCATGAATAGCCTCAAACATTGCATATTTGTTCCCAATATTGGATGATGCTGCTGTCCCAAGCCCTCCCTGGTGCTCTGCAGCTATATCCGTCACAATATCTCCGTAAAGATTTGGAAGGATTATAACTTCCATACCTTTGTTGAATTCCGGGTCCATCATCTTTGCGCACATAGCATCAACCAGCTTTTCCTGAATTTCTATTTCCGGATACTCCTCGCCAATTTTTCGAACTTCTTTAATAAAGTTTCCGTCTGCCAGTTTTACAATATTTGCTTTGGTAACGATTGTAACATTTCTCTTGCCGTTCTTTCTTGCAAACTCAAAAGCGGCTTTTGCGATTCTTTGCGTTCCTTGCCTTGTCTGTACTTTAAAGTCTATTGCCAGATCATCATCTACCTGAATCCCTTTATTTCCCCAAATATACTCTCCTTCTATATTTTCTCTGAAGAATGTCCCGTCAATGTTTTTTTCCGGAATTCGAATGGGACGGACTGCTGCAAACAGTTCCAATTCTCTTCTCAACAGACTGTTAGCGCTGACCAGATTGGGCCACGGATCAGATGCTCGAGGCGTTACCATAGGGCCTTTCAGAATCACATGACATTTTTTTACCTCTGCCAATACTTCTGCCGGAAGACTCTCTTTTTTTTCCGCTCTCTTCTCGATAGTCATTCCTTCAATCATCCGAATTTCCAAACGCCCTGCCATAATCTCTTCTTTCATCAGATCTTTCAGCACACGAAGAGCCTGTTCCATAATAATAGGTCCGATTCCATCACCGGGAAGAATACCGATTATGATTTTGTCCAGATTTTCAAAAGTTACGATTTCCTGGCTTTTTTTCATTCCTTCAATCCGCTTCAGTTCCGAACAGATGAGCTCTCCGAATTTTTCCTGTGCCTTAAGAATCTTTCCCTCTTCACTCATGTTCCTTTCCTCCATAGCTTTTACTGATGCTTCTTGTTTCGGTTATAGTTAATCAGACTGCCAGCTTCTATAATTTTTCTTTCTTCATCTGTCATAGCTGAAACAAACAATGTAACTTCTTTCACACTGCTGCCAATTACATATGCCTTTATTTCATCCATAGTCCCGTTTCTGAGCTGTTTGCGAATTCCCGGTACATAGATGTAATCTCCCACTTCAAACTCCGGTTCCTCTTTCATCTGGAACGGCAGCATTCCCCAGTTAATCACATTAGAGCGATAACGTTTTGTGGCATATTCCCGACAGATATTTGCCAGTCCTCCTATAACTCTCTGGCAGCTGGCTGCCTGTTCTCTGGCAGAACCGTCTCCGGGCCTTACGGCGTAAATGACACTTCCGATTTCTGTCTCTGCGGAAGATACTTCTTCATTTCCGGGAACTGATCGTATTATCTCAAATACCTGCTTCAATCCGTCATCCATATCTTCAGGATTTCTCCCGGCACTTCTTTCCTTTTCCAGCCTGTCTACTGCTTTGGAATGCTCCACATAAGCTGGATCTCTCCTTGACAGAGTAAATTCTGCCAGCCCAAGAGGATTGGATCGATAGGATGCCGTTTCTCCGGATGGGATCAGCTCGTCTGTGGTTGTCACCGGATCCATAATGCGCGAACATACTTTTAAAAGAATATTTTCTGTTAACGGGCTCATTTCCGGCCAGTCTTTTATATTAGGTCCATAGATCAAATTCTGTTTTTCCTGTCCTTTTTCATATCCGTAAAAAACTCGGTTATCATAGACCATACGATCAAAACTGTACGCAGGAATCTCTCCCCAGCAATCCATAGTTTCCGCTGAAGTCAGAATTCCACCATTCGCCGCCGTAGCTGCAATAGACCGGGCATCCATAAGAGCTACCGCTGCCATCTGGCCCTTGCCTGGTTTTGATCCTTCACGATTTGGGAAGTTCCTTGTTGTGTGACGAACGGAAAGTCCATTATGCGCTGGCGTATCTCCCGCTCCGAAGCAGGGGCCGCAAAATGCCGTGCGGATCACCGCCCCCGCTGCCATCAAATCCGCAATTGCTCCCTTCCTTACCAAATCCATAAACACCGGCTGAGAAGAAGGATACACCGCCAGGCTGAAACCGTCATGGCCGGTACTTCTGCCCTTAAGTGCATGACTGGCCTCTATCACATTGGTATAGTTTCCTCCGGCACATCCTGCAATGATTGCCTGCTGAACCTGCAGTCCTCTCTCTGTGATTTTATCCGTCAGCAAAAAACCTGCTTTCCCCTGAGAAACTTCTTCTGCCTCTTTTTCCACACGACAAAGAATTTCTGTCAGATTAGAATTTAGTTCATCAATCTCATAGACGTTGCTGGGATGGAAAGGCAAAGCAACCATAGGCTTCACCGTATCCAGATTCACATATACTACTCCATCATAATAAGCCACACCTGCCGGCTCCAGCTTTTTATAATCTTTTTCTCTTCCGTGAAGCCTCAAAAATTCCCGAGTATCTTCATCTGTTCTCCAAACAGAAGACAGACATGTAGTTTCTGTTGTCATTACATCAATACCATTCCGATAGTCTGTAGTCATAGCAGAAACCCCGGGACCCACGAATTCCATTACTTTATTTTTTACATACCCATTCTTAAACACTGCTCCGATAATCGCCAGTGCCACATCCTGAGGCCCTACCCAAGAACGTGGAGCTCCATCCAGGTAAACTGCAATAATTTCCGGATAATCCACATCGTAAGTGTCACAGAGCAGCTGCTTTACCAGTTCTCCGCCGCCCTCACCAACAGCCATCGTTCCCAGAGCTCCGTAACGGGTATGAGAATCTGATCCTAAGATCATTTTCCCGCTACCGGCCATCATTTCCCGCATATATTGATGAATCACCGCAATATGAGGCGGCACGTAAATTCCTCCGTATTTTTGAGCTGCAGAAAGTCCGAACATATGATCATCCTCATTAATTGTGCCTCCCACAGCGCATAAAGAATTATGGCAATTCGTCAGTACATACGGAATGGGAAATTTTTCCATTCCCGACGCTTTCGCGGTCTGTATAATCCCTACATATGTAATATCATGGGAAGCCAGACAGTCAAATTTCAACTGCAGATGTTCCATATTGCCGGATACATTATGGTCTTTCAGTATTTTATAGGATATTGTTCCTTGCTTCGCCTCCTCTTTTGTAAAAGGATGACCGACCAAGAGAACTGCTTCTTTCATATCTGACTCCGGTACTAATTTCATACCGTCAACCAGATAGGCTCCCTCTTTATAAAGCTTTACCATTCTGATTTTCTCCTTTTCATTTTCTGATATAGACGGTTCCGTCCATGATTCTCCTGGCTGTTCGCTGGACCGCCACACTGGGAACTGAAACCTCGTTTCCCTTTTGTTTTATTTCCGGATACATGGTCATCACCCCACTGGGATGACCGATCCGCACCTGGCCGGAATCATCTTTTTTCGAGACCAGATCATTTACCACGCTTCCCTCCAGAGCTGCCGCAACGGAAATCGCACTGGCTGCGGTCAACGGGCAAGCTTTATGGCACTTAAATACGGAAATCACTCTTGCACATACATCCATCTCTTCTTCCTACTGCCAGCCGCCATCCAGCATTCGGAATTTCTTCGGCACAGTTACATACCCCACCTTAGGTACCGCCGGACTATTGTCTCTAGCATCCTTCAGGTCCTTAGCAAAACCCATCCTGCAGCAGGCAGTTCCCCGAATCTTCTCCAAGAGCTCACTCAGCTCCCTGTTCCCGTTTACTTCTTCCGGCAGCTCTGTTCCCTGCGCACCGATATTTTCCGCACGCACCAGTACAATAGGATTTGATACATCCAGAATAGTCGCTTCCAGACTGCCGAAACCGGGAATATCCAGAATATCTTTCACATGGCCTGTGGGAAGAAGCTTTCCCGTTTTTGCTCCTGCCGGATTGAGAAACTTCACTTTCAGTTCCGCAGCGGTTCCGTCTACTCCGGCAATATGACAGGTTCCTTCCTGGGCGAATGTCCCGTTTTCACACGGCACTGTCACATCTATATACTTGTCTGTATTCCGGTTCAGCAAACGTACAGTAGTAATCGGTTCCCGTACTTCTACCAGCCCCATTTCCACTGCGTAAGGACCTACCGCTGCTGTCATATTACCGCAGTTGGATTTATAATCAATTTGTTCTTTCCCTACGATTACCTGACCAACCAGATATTCCACATCCACATTTTTCTCTTCGCTTTTCCATACAATAACAATCTTGTTATTGGAAGACACAGTCCCACCCATACCATCAATCTGCTTAGGATCCGGGCATCCCATGACCTGAAGAAAAATCGAATCCCACTCCTTCTGATCCTTCGGCAGTTCTTCCCTAAGAAACATACAGCCTTTGCTGGTTCCTCCGCGCATATATACGGTTTTAAATGCTCTCATAGCCGTTCTACTCCCCTTTCTGAGTTTGTTTTTATTTTATAAAAGAGAAAATGCAATACTTCCAATCAGCAGAATAATCGCTCCGCCGATGCGAGACGAAATCTGTGCATAGCTCATCAGCTCCATTCTCTTTGCCGCTCCCAGCACAGCCAAATCTCCCGCACCTCCCATATTTGCCATACAAAGGCCTGCAGTAATAGCACTCTCTACCGGATAAAATCCTACCAGCCATCCAAATATTGCAGAGCCCAAAACCGCTCCTAAAACAATCAGTATAACTACAAACAAATTGGAGAATGTCAACACACTCAGCATCTCCCTGAAATCAATCAAAGCAATGCCGCATCCAACCATCTGCACCCATACCAATTTACTTCCACAAAACTGCTGACATTTTTTTGCACCTTCTCTCAGGTGTTCCGGAATCAGATTAAAAACATTCGCCAAAGCAGCAAAAAGAATCATATACGCAAAGTTAGGAATTGCTACTCCCATAATGCTGGGAAGAATTTTTTTAGCCATCAGCTGACCTAAAACAAAAAATCCCGCTGTCAGAAATATAGCCGCTCCAATATCATCCATTGTTACTTCCTTTTTTTCTTCTTTTTCCACAGTAATCTGCCTGGAACTGTCCTTCATCAGTTTGTCATGTCCCGTCCACTGCGGAAAAGTTCTTCCCACAATGTCTAAAATAACTGCAAAAATAACTGCTACGATATTTCCTACTGCCAGAATTGCCAATGCAAAAGAAAGATATCCTGCCGGATCCTGTCCCGTCACATCTCCATAAACCTGAGCCATAGGAACAGCTCCCGCTCCTGCTCCTCCTCCCATAATAGGAAGAACGTACGCCGTAATGATCTCCATAGGTGCTTTTCCAATCAGCAGTCCTCCTACTATTCCTAAAACACCTGCCCCTACAATAGCAGCCAGAATAGCAGGAATAAACAAGCTTCCCGATTTTATCAATACCCGTCTATCCATTCCCAGCAGGCTTCCCACAATAAGCAGAGAAATGAATACATTCAGGAAGTTATATTCGCTCATCCATCCGGTAACATTCTCCACAACGCATTCAGGGAGCAGATTATAATAGGTTAAAAGACCTGATAACACAAATGCTAAAATAGCACCGCCGCCGCAGTATATATTCCAAATAGGAATTCTCTCGCCAAGTTCGCCCAATACAATTCCTATAGCAAATAAAATTGCCGCTGCTCCCAGCATCTGATTAGGAATAATGTTCATCCATGCCGACGCTATAATCACAACAAAAAAGAAAACAAATACCGGCAGTTCCATCCCAAATAACTTAATATTTTTCTTCTCCATACCATACTCCTTATTCTTCAATTCCCAGCATTTTTGCCGGATTAATTCTTGTCATCTGCTCTATTTCATCTTCTTCAATTCCTGCGTCCCTGAGATAATTGATGTACTCAGCAATAGACTCATACCATGGGGGATTCTGCATCTGACCGCTGTCAGTGGAAACAATAATATGACTGCTTCCAACAGTATGTATTGCCTCCACGTTATCAGAAAGGTTATTTTTATATTTTCCTCCACCTATAGGCTGAGCATACACCCGCTCCAGCATTACACCATAATCTTTTACAATTCGAACCTGATCCTCAAGAGACATCCCAACAATATGAAACTCAGGATGTGTAATCACGATTTTCTTCACCCCTGCGTCCCTGGCTGCTTCCGTAATACGGAAACACTCATACGGTGAAATATGGCCGGTGGCCAATACCGCATCATACTCTTTAATCAATGCAAATACTGTTTTCAAATCCTCCGTTATTCTTCCATCTTTTAAAACCTCAATTCCTCCCTCCTTTTCTTCCTTCCTGAAATGATTAGCGGAAGTATTCGTAGGCATCCAAACTACCTTTGCCCCCAACTTTAAAGCCGCATCTACAGCCCAGGGATTGATTCCTCCTAAGGAACGGTTCAAAGCGATCCCTCCAAACATCTCAAACGAGGATTCCGGATACTTTTCCCTTCTGACCATATTTACCAAAGTTGCTCTGTCTGCCGTACATACTAAATGAGATTTAATCACTACTGCTCTGGCTCCCAGCCGTACAGCAGCCTCCATCAGCTCAAAGTCGTCCATCTTTCTTTGGCGAAAATCCGGAGCTGAATGAATATGCATATCAATGATGCCTTCCAATCCTTTCATCACTACCTCCATCATTTGTTGTTTTGAATCACTTTTGTTATGTCCAATATACCATCCTATTATTTGTTATTCAATATCACTTTTGTTTAATATTTAACATTTGTTTTTGTGCATTTTAACTAATGTTATTTTGAATCACTTTTGTTCAACAAAAAAAGCCTGCTTTCGCAGGCTGTTTTAATCCTTTACAAATTCATTTTCTTTTTTTCAGTATATTAATGGCTGTGTCCACATCTGTCAAAACTTCGTTAAATAGTCCTTTTTCCATAGCCAAACGCATTACATCCGCTTTATGACGCCCACATGCCACTACCAATCGGTGGGGAACTGCCAAAACATCCTTCAGATCAGCTGCCACCAATTTTTTATTCAACTCAAGATCTGCCACACATCCATCTCTGTCCAGCACATATCCATAAAGACTTCCAATACTGTCTGCCGCTTTTTTTCGATCATCTTCCGTCACATAGTCGCTGACAGCCGGATTGGAGAGAGGGAGACTGGATATTCCGCCTATCCCACTTAGTACCACATCCATATGTTTTGTTTGATCAATTGCTTTCCGTATTACCGGCTCCTGCAGGAGTTTCTCTTTTAATTCCGGTGAACTCACATAAAGAGGTGCCATCATATAACGATACGCCCCGTTATAAGATGTAGCAAGCAGTCGCACCAGCTCTACCGGATCAATCGCAGGGTTATTCAAACTGGGGTATCCCGTCAGCTGCACCGCCGTAATAGGGTTATGAGCTGGTGCTTTCAGCTGGCTTACCACACTATGAATAGTTTTTCCCCACATTACCCCAATCACCGCATCCGGCACGAGCAGCCGCGAAAGATAATTTGCCCCTACTTTTCCAATCTGTTTCAAGCTGTCTATGTATGGAATATATTGAGTGTTCACTACTAAAGCTTTGGAAAGGCCGAACGCTTCTTTTAGCTCTTTTTCCAGTTCTTTATTTCTTTCATTTGAGTAATGGATATGAATTTCCACCACCTGCTCCGCTCTGGCATCTTGAAGCATCTTAGCCACACGAAAACGGTTCGTACCGAAATATTTGGCAATTTCCGCCTGTGTTTTCCCCTGATTATAGTACATATCTGCAATCTCTGCCAGAATCTCATACTTTTCCTTTTCTGACATATATTCCACGCTCATGTTCCGCCTCCCGCCGTTTATTCTGTTTTCAGTATAAACTGGTATTTTTTTTATTGCAACTTTTTTCCTCTGCCGTATAGCTGCCCGCTCCGGCGGCAGCCGTCTTCTCACGCCGAAAAAGGCGCCGACTCATCAAACCGATGAATCAGCGCCTTCTCCTCATTTTCTATTGCTTTAATTTTTTCGATTACAGAATCGCAGACAGCACCGCATTGAATACCGTTGCACTGAGCACGCTGGCCGGAACCGCGATAAACAGCAGTCTGGGGAACATGGCGTTTCTCTCTTCCTCATTGGAGCAGGAGCCTAAGATCAGGCTGCCTCCGGAAGAGAACGGAGAAATCGCAGAACTCTGCGCTCCGATTACGATGCAGGCAAACAGCACCATGGGGCTGATTCCCGCAGTTTCCGCCAGAGCGGGAACAAGGGGAAACAGTGCGGGGCATACTACTCCCAGCGTACTGGAGAAGAAGCTCATCACAGCGCCCACCAGGCTGAACACAACGGGAACAAGCCAGGAAGGAAGGCTGGAGCCTGCCCAGGAAGCCAGCAGATCGATGGTTCCCGCTTCAATCGCCACATTGATCAGCATTCCCACTCCGCAGATCATAATAATCGTATTCCACGGAATTTTATCAATCACCTGCTTCTGAGGAGCCAGATTCATGAACAGAGCGATCACGGAAAAGATAATCGCAACCAGTCCCACGTCCATTCTTGCATTGATGAACGTAATAGCCTCCGTATCCGGCAGAACAATGTGAAGGATGGGGAATACCAGCACTACCACAATCATGGCCACCATCAGATACAGATTCTGCTTCTGCTTTACCGTAAACGGCTCAGGCTTGGTGAAGCTTACGCCTGCCCCGATATTCCGGTTGCTCTTGGGAATATAACGGAAGCCTGCGATCAGCAGGAGAGAAAAAAGCACGCTTCCGGCAAAGATCACCGCCGTATAGCCGAAGGAAACCTCAGAAAGGCCTGCTTCGTCCATCAGTCCGCGGAAAATAATGCCGCTTCCGCTGGTCATAAAGTTCGCTCCCGACAAAGCTCCGCAGTTTACTGCCACAGCTCCCACCAGCTTGTCCATTTTTGCCTCATCACAAATCAGCAGGGCAATGGGGGCCATAAATGCCAGCACCGTAAAAAATCCCGCTCCCAGAGCCGCGATCAGAGCTGCCGCCAGATAGAGAGCAAAGGGGAGCAGTCCCGGAAAACGGCGGCAGGCATACAGCAGATAGCCTGCGGTCTTCTCCAGAGTTCCGTTCACCATGGCAAAATTATAAAAAAGTGAAACGGACAGGATTACGAACATGGTGCTGATGGGCCAGCCGCTGATTACGCTTTTCGCAGACATCCCCAGACCGAAGCATCCGATCAGATACGCAAATACAATCGCAAATAATCCTGTATTAAATTTCGTTTTATAGCCGATCGCAACGGAAACTGCAATGCCGGCAACAATAAGAATACTCAACATCTTCTATTTCCTCCTAATAAACTTAAGATTCGACTGTTTTCTCCTTTGCCTGCCTTCAGCTCTCCAGCCCAAGCAGACGTTCCTGAATGGTATGAGTCATATAATAGATCTGATCCTCCGGAATTCCGTGATCCGCCAGATAATCCAGATATTCTCCCAGAGCAAGCTCCCAATGAGGATTCTCCACCTGACCTCCGTCGGTGCTGATCATAACGTTTTTGTATCCGCAGGTTTTGATAACCTCAACATTTTCCGGCAGATTGCTCTTGTAGGCTCCTCCGCCCATATTCTGGGCATAGCATCTCTCCAGATAAACGTCATACTCCTTTACCAGACGAAGCTGATCTTCCAGACTCATGCCTACGATCCACCATTCCGGATGGGTAATCACCACTTTGTCGATTCCCATGCTCTTTGCCTCATCCACCACGACAAAGCTCTCCTCCGGAGAAATATGGCCGGTTCCCAGTACGGCGTCATATTCTTTTACCAGACGGAGTACCTCTTTTACCTCCGGAAGAATTTTCCCGTCTCTGGTTACCTCCACGCATTTCGAAACATCCTGTCCCATTTTTTCCAGGTGGCCTTTTGCCGACTGCGTAGGAAGCCATACCACCTTAGCTCCCAGCTTCAAAGCCGTTTCCACTGCAACCGGGTTGATTCCTCCCACCACTCGATTTAAGGTGATGCTTCCGAACATGGTAAAGTTGTTGTCTCCCCCATGAACAATCTCATTGTATCGGTTGCATAAATATGCCCGATCCATGGTAGTTCCCTGATGGGTCTTGATCACAATCGCTCTGGCCCCGGCCCGGATTCCGGCTTCCATCAGCTCAATGTCATCATAAGCCCGAATCCTCAGATCCGGATTGGAATGCACATGCATGTCGATGACGCCTTTCAGTGAAATTTTTGACATACCCTTCCTCCTTCTGCGCCTATCGGCGCTTTTCCCTATAAACGTTCTGCAGTCCGTTGATTTTTTGTTATTTTTACTATATACTATTTTTAATATCGGGGAAACAAATAAAACTGATGTATTCCATCGGAAAATCCGATGGCTTAAAGAAAGGAAATTTATGATTTTAAAAGAATTGATCTATATCATTGCCATCGCCGATGAAGGGAGTATCTCCCGGGCTGCCGACCGTCTGTTTATGGCTCAGTCCAGCCTGAGCGAATTTTTAAAGCAGTACGAAAGCGAGCTGGGAACCAAGCTGTTTATGCGCACTTCCTCCGGCGTCCGCCCCACTGCCTCCGGCCGCCTCCTGGTGGAGCAGGGACGTCAGATGCTTTCTCATTATAAAAAAATACAGAACGAAATTTCCGATATCGAAGATCTGAAGACCGGCTCTCTCGAGCTGGGAATCAGTACCTTCCGCGGAACTTACCTGCTGCCTAAGGTGCTTCGCCATTTCCAGCTCCTTTACCCCGGCGTCCGAGTAAATATTCATGAGGAAAACAGTCTGGAGCTGGAACAGAAGATTATGGAAGGCTCTCTGGACATGGCTCTGGTGGCTCTTCCCATGCAGAAGCTGAACCAAAAGGTGGATTTCCTTCTCAGGGACGAAATCTGCATCATCGCCCACAAAAGCCACCCGGTCCTTACTGCTGCCGTCCCATCCCAAGGGCGCCTGTTCATCCGCCTTCAGGATGCGGCCGAATATGAGTTTGTTCTCAGCCCGAAAGACACCGTTCTGGGCGGCCGAAGCCGGCAGGCATTTGCCCGGGCAGGGATCTCTCCCATCGTATACAATGACCAAAGCAACGCCTTCTTTGCCGCCGCCATGGCCAGAGAAGGAATCGGTCTGGCATTTTCATACCGCTCCTGCGTCAGAGAAACTCCCGATATCAACCTGCTCTCCATCGGCCCTGAAGGAGAATACATCGACCTGGCACTGGCCTATCCCGACGGCTACCGCTCCAAAGCGGCAAAAGAATTGGGACGGCTGTTTCATGAGCGTTACTCACAGCCGTCCCTCTGACTATCCCAGGGCCACATCCAGGATCATCATGATCACAAATCCTGCCGCGAACCCGATGGTTCCGATATTTGAATGCTCTCCTTCCGCCGATTCCGGAATCAGCTCCTCCACCACCACATAGAGCATGGCTCCCGCGGCAAAGGCCAGCAGATAGGGAAGCGCCGGGGTGATATAGGAAGCAAGAAGAATGGTAACGGCTGCTCCCGCCGGTTCTACGATGCCGGACGCCGCCCCGTAAAGAAAGGCCTTTCTCCTGCTGAATCCTTCTCCCAGAAGCGGGAGAGAAATGATCGCTCCTTCCGGAAAGTTCTGAATGGCGATTCCTATGGACAGAGCAAAGGCTCCGGCCAGAGTGATCATTTCCTGCCCCTGAAGCATTCCGGCGAAGACAACTCCCACCGCCATTCCTTCAGGAATATTATGAAGAGTGACCGCCAATACCAGCATGGTCGTCTTTTTCCAACTGCATTTCATCCCCTCCGGCTCATCACAGTTCATATGCAGGTGAGGCACCAGCCGGTCCATGGCCAGCAGAAACAGCATTCCCAGCAGCAGCCCTGCCGCCGCAGGCACAAACGCCAGCTTTCCCATATCTTCCGACATATCCATGGCCGGTATAAGCAGCGACCACACCGATGCTGCCACCATAACACCTGAAGCAAATCCCAGCAGCAGTTTCTGCAGCAGCTGGCTGATCTGATCTCTCACAAAAAATACGCAGCCGGCTCCCGCCGCCGTACCTGCAAAAGGAATCAAAATTCCTAAAATTGTACTCATATCCTTCCTCCTTCCGTCTTTTTCCAGTGGAATCTTTCATCATTATACACGAAAACCGCTCGTTTGTTCCACAAAGTCATTTATGATTTTTAGCAAAATCATAAGTTTTCTAAATACCTGTGCTGTGCTATAATAATTCTATCCGAGAACCGCCGATTTGCCAATGACAAACCTCAGATCAGGAGGCCGTTTCCATGAATATGAAAGAACAGCAGTACGTCTGCACTCTGGCCAGATACGGAAATATTACGAAAGCCGCCGCCAGCCTTTATATCTCCCAGCCTGCCCTCAGCATCTTTATCAACAACCTGGAAAAAAATCTGGGAACTCCTTTATTTGAACGGGCGGGCAAGCAGTTTATCCTTACCTATGCGGGAGAACGATACGTCCAGGCCGCCGAGGCCATGCTCCGGCTGGAGCAGTCCTTCTCCGAAGAGCTGAAAGAAATCACAGGGAATTACACCGGCCGCATCCGCATCGGCGTGCAGATCCGCCGGGCCGCCTGGCTTCTTCCTCCGGTGATTGCCGCCTACGAAAAGGAATTTCCCAACGTGGAGGTGGTGCTGGAAGAAGGCACTATGGACTTTTTGGAAGAAAAATACCAAAATTTTGAGGTGGATCTGCTTTTGTGCAACGCTCATGCGGCCGATCCTTCCATGGTTACCTACCCCATGATGCAGGAACATCTGCTCATTGCCGTTCCCAGGCGCCATCCCATTAATGAAAAAGCGGTTTACGTCCCCGGCTCTCCTCACCGTTATCTGGATCTGGAGCACCTTCAAGGAGAAGCGCTGATTCTTCAGAAGCCCTCTCAAAGCCTTCGCAAG
>CALWEP010000141.1 GCA_944377325.1 uncultured Lachnospiraceae bacterium | reverse complement strand
GCTTTTACCGTGCGTTCTTTTGAGCGACAAGCCGTTCAAATTCTTTTTCCAGTTCCTCTTTATTCCGGCAGTCCGGAGCGGAAAGCCGCGAGATCACCTCTGCCAGCCGCAGGTCCAGAAGGACCTGATCCATGTCTTTTTCTGATTTTGACTCCGTCTGTCTTTTCTCCCAGTGGGTGAGGTTTCCGTCAGAAGAAAGGAGCTTTCTGTCTTCAATGCGAAGAATCCGGGTGGCGCATCCGTCGGAAAAAGCCCGATCATGGGAAACAAACAGGATGGTTCCCTCATAGTCCTTTATCATGTTCTGCAAAGCTTCTATGGCGGACATATCCAGAAAATTCGTAGGTTCATCCAGCAGAAGGAGATTGGCCGGAGAACCAAACAGCTTGGCGAAGGCCAGCTTGACCCGCTCGCCGCCGCTTAAAACCCCTGCCTTTTTGAACACATCCTCTCTGCGGATCAGAAGTCCTGCCAGGATCCCCCTCATGGTATTCTCGCTCTGAACCGAGGTTTCCATCACATTCTCCAGAACGGTTTTGTTTAAATCCAGTATCTTCAGGTCCTGCCTGAAGTACCCGATTTTCGCTCTGGGAACCAGGCGGATTCCCGGCGTGCCGGACCAGATCAGATCCATGAGGGTGGTTTTTCCTGCTCCGTTTGGCCCAACCAGGGCAGTTTTGCTCCCCCTGGGCAGAGAGAACGAAGCGTGTTCAAAGATCAGGTGATCTCCGTAGCCGAAAGTAATATGGCTGCCTGTGACAATTTCCCGGTTGGCAGGCGGAGCGGTCAGAGAAAAGTCAATCCGGACCGTAGCCGTTTTTTGTGGCTTTTCTTTCACCTCCATCTGTTCCAGGCGGGATAAAATGGCTTTTCTGGCGCTGTCCAGCTTCTCCATTTTTTCTCCAGCCGCCCGCCTGTGAAGCCGGGCTTCGGAATTTCCCATACGGCCGGGGGCTTTTCGGACGTTCTGGCTGGCGCGGCTTTGCTGCCGGGCGGCATTTTCCAGCCTGGATTTTTCAGAACGGTACTGCCGGTATTCAAATTCCTGCCGCCGGAATTCCTGTTCTTTTTGCTCTCTGTAAGCGGCGAAATTACCTGTATAAAAATGAAGCTGTCCGTTCTTTACCTCGATAATGCGGGAGCATAGCCGGTTCAGGACCGCCCGGTCGTGACTGATTATCAGCAGGGTAGAGCACTGTTTAAGCATCTGGCAGCAGAGCTCCACCCCATCCGTATCCAGATTGGCGGTGGGCTCATCCGCAAAGGTTAAGAGGGAATCGCTGTTCATGGCTGCCAGACTGAAACGGGTCATTTCACCGCCGCTGAAGTGTTCACGGGAGAGCTTTCCCGAAAGTCCCAGTTTCCGGCATTTTTGCGGATCTGCCTGTTCCGCCCGCTCCTGAAACTGCCTGAAATAGCTCACCGGAACTTCCCGGATCACGACTCCTTCGTCCGGGATCAGTTCTCCGGACAGGATGTTTAAAAGAGTAGTTTTTCCTGCGCCGTTTTCCCCCACAATACCGATATGATCTCCTTCGTATATATTCAGTTTTTCAAACTCCAGGATTTTTCGCTCTCCGAAATACTGGACAACATGGTTTGCAGATAACAAAATTTTGGACATAAAAAATACCTCCTTAGCCTTGCAGAAGGCGCCGGAGGGCGGTTTGGACGCAAAAAAGCCCGGAAATTACGATTCCGCATAGTTCCAGAGCATTCCATAACAATGGAAAGGCCCGGCAAATCCGCCCGGTTCCAGCACAAACAAAAGGTCTGAGACCTCTTCTGCATTTCAGAATTCTGTTTGTGAGAAATCTTCAGCGAATCCGCATTCCGGTGATACCTTTCCCTTTCTTCTTAATTCCTTTCAAACATAGCACAGCCGCCGCTTTTTGGCAAGAGCTTCTGTAAATCTGAAATGTAATTTTTCCCTGATAAAAATCGGAAGTTCTGCTGAGGTTCCGTTTCTTTTCAGACGGCGCCATGATATAATAGTTAAAAATGCGGTGGTCAGTTATTGGACTGCTTTGAATGAAAAGGATCTGAAACGGAGTGAACAGCTGACCGAAAGGAGGTGCCGGCATGGGCGAAAAAACACCGGATCATCTGCCGGACCGGAGGATGAAACAGGATTGCAGCGGTTATCATGAGCGGATTTCTGAAACGTCCGCCTCTGCGGAGGCGGGGCGGATGCTGCGTTCACAGGAACCGATGAAGAAGGAAAGTACGGTTTCTGTCGAACAGGGGGATATTACTGCGCTGGACTGCGAGTGCATTGTGAATGCTGCCAACAAAAGTCTTCTCGGGGGAGGCGGCGTGGACGGCGCGATTCACCGTGCTGCCGGGCCGGAGCTTCTGAAGGAGTGCCGGACGCTGGGAGGCTGTGAAACGGGAAAAGCGAAAATCACACGGGGCTATCATCTGCCGGCTGAGTGGGTGATCCACACGGTCGGTCCGATCTACTCCGGAAAAGAGAAAGATGCGGAGCTGCTGGCGGACTGCTACCGCAATTCATTGGAGCTGGCGAAAGGGTACAGCATTCACAGGATCGCGTTTCCTGCGATTTCAACCGGCGTGTACGGCTACCCATTGAAGGAGGCTGCCGCAGTAGCCCTTTCTGCTGTGAGAAACTGGCTGGATGACAACAGAGATTATTTCATGGAAGTGATTTTCTGCTGCTTCAATCAACAGGCATACGATATTTATCAGTCCGGTATTGCTGAAAGCAGGACGCGGAAAGGGGTTTAAGGAGACAAACACGGCTGCCGCTTCCATTTCCGGTTTCCCAAATTCCGGTGATTCATCCGGCCGGATCTTATCCTCCCGGCATATTGCTACCGCATGTTCTTCAGCCGTTTTTTTGCTTCGGCGATGGTTTCCCCGTCTTTTGCAAGGCAGGAGTCAACAAAGGCGTCCTCTATTTTCATATAGCTGCCCACAACGGTATTTTCGATTTTTTGATAGGTATTCATAACTGTTTCTGAGATTTTTTCATTTGCTTTTACAAGTTTTGATTTTGCCATAAAGATCCTTCTTTCTCATTGGATTTATTTTCAATCAGTAATGCCTTTGGTTAACGGAATAAGGCAGAGCAGAATCAGGATTCCGATCAGGCCAATTACAATTCCGGCAGCCATTCTGTCCCATACCATAGCGAAGCACATTCCCGTTCCGAATCCCAGAGCGCCGATTACGCCGATGATAACGGCAACAACAGTTTTTGCGGAAAGGTGAATCGGGTTCTTATGTTCCATTTTTCTCCAGATAAACAGGGTGATAAAACTGAGAAACAGACCGGCGCAGCTCCAGATAATCCCCGGTTTCCATGCGTTCCACTCCGGAATGAGCACCATACACATGCCGAGAGCAAACAGAACGGTACTGACTGTTCCAAGAACCATGGCGACGAAACTGCTTTTTTTCATATACAGACACCTCCTAATAATTAAAACAACAGTTGTTGTTTTTTACAAATAGAGTATAATAGATTCCAAAATGGGAAACAATCATCAATTTGACACCAAGTGTTGGGATAAAGAGGGATTTATGAATACACCGAATAACAGGCGGAAAAAAGAGTCCAGAGAGCGCATTGAAAAAGTTTTTATTGAGCTGCTTCAGACAAAGGAATTAGATAAAATCAGCGTATCGGATATCTGCAAGAAGGCGGAACTAAACCGAACCACATTTTACGCGAATTATACGGATATTTATGGACTGGCTGATACGATCCGGGACCGGCTGGAGAATGAACTGTTTGATCTGTACAAAGAAGAGTACGCCCGGGGAATCAACAGCAATGATTATTTGAAGCTGTTCCGCCACATCAGAGATAATCAGCTGTTCTATCAGACGTATTTCAAACTGGGCTATGACAATAATTACAAAATTATAAGATATGACGGTGAGCTTGCCGGGAAGTATTTCCCCAACGGGTTTGTCAATTATCATATGGAATTTTTTAAGGCAGGCATTACACAGATTATAAAAATGTGGCTAAAAGGCGGCTGCAGAGAAAGTCCGGAAGAGATGTTTGAAATCATCAAAAGCGAATATCGGGGAAGAGAAGAGTTCTTTTCTGATCAAAATAAGGAACTATAGGCTGTCCATGATCCGCTTTTCTGCATGGTGAAGAACCATTTTCCTCAGCTGTGCCGCAGAAGTTCAGAAAAATCAGGCGTGCAGTTTTGCGGGCATCAGAATAATTGTGCTTTAATAAGTTCATAAAACGGAAACAAACAGAATTTGAGGGATAAACAGACAAAATTTCTGGTGCTTTTTCCCGGCCTGTAAGGTATAATAAAAACAGGCGGCCTGAGAAGCAGGCAGGCTAATTTTTCATACAAAGGAGAGGTAAACAGTGAAACAGGACATGATCGTAATTCTCGATCTGGGCAGCACGGAGAATACGGTGCTTGCACGGCAGATCCGCGATCTGGGGGTGTACAGTGAGATTCATCCCCACGATATTACGGCGGATGAACTGAAAAAGCTGGACAATGTAAAAGGGGTGATCCTGAATGGGGGAGAAAACAGGATCGTAGACGGAAAAGCAGTGGAGGTGCGGCCGGAGCTGTATGAGCTGGGGTATCCGGTCATTTCCGTAGACTATCCTTCTTCCAGATGTGAGACGAAGTTTGATAAGCTTCCGGACGAGGCGGCTTTGAAGCATTTCGTATTCGATGTCTGCGGGGCGGAAGCCAACTGGAACATGAAAAACTTTATTGAAGATCAGGTGGAACTGATCCGCCGTCAGGTGGGAGACGGAAAGGTTCTTCTGGCTCTGTCCGGCGGGGTGGATTCTTCTGTTGTGGCGGCTCTGCTGATCAAGGCCATCGGTCAGCAGCTGGTGTGCGTTCATGTGAACCATGGCCTGATGCGGAAGAATGAATCGGAAAGCGTGATTCAGGTATTCCGGGATCAGCTTCATTCGAATCTGGTCTATGTGGATGCGTCCGAGCGCTTCCTGGGCAAGCTGGAGCACGTGGCCGATCCGGAACAGAAGCGCAAGATCATCGGCGGCGAATTCATCCGTGTGTTTGAAGAGGAAGCCAGGAAACTGGAAGGGATCGAATTCCTGGGGCAGGGAACCATTTATCCGGATATTATTGAAAGCGGGACCAAAACGGCGAAAATGGTCAAGTCTCACCATAATGTAGGCGGACTGCCGGAGGATCTCCAGTTCAAACTGGTGGAGCCTTTAAAGCAGCTGTTTAAGGATGAAGTCCGCGCCTGCGGCGTGGAGCTGGGACTGCCGCACAGCATGGTTTACCGTCAGCCCTTCCCCGGACCGGGACTGGGAGTGCGCTGTCTGGGTGCGATCACCAGGGACCGTCTGGAAGCGGTGCGGGAATCGGATGCGATCCTGCGGGAGGAGTTTGCAAAGGCCGGCCTGGACAAGAAGGTGTGGCAGTACTTCACGGTAGTGCCGGACTTTAAGTCCGTGGGCGTAAAGAATAATGCCAGAAGCTTTGATTATATGGTAATCATACGGGCTATCAATACCATAGATGCCATGAGTGCCACCATTGAGCGGGTCGACTGGGATGTGCTGGAGACGATCACGCAGCGAATCCTGGCGGAGGTTCACAACGTCAACCGGGTATGCTATGATATGTCGCCCAAACCCCCGGCAACCATAGAATTTGAGTAAAAACCTGAGCTCGGAAATCCGGTATGAATGCCGGATTCCGGGCTTTTGCCGTCCGGACGGATGAGCTCGCCCGGCGTCTTCGTCCGGATCTGCGGATTTCTGCCGGTTCAGAAAGATCATTATGGAGCAACCGCGTATACAAAGCAGGGATGTTCCATAGTGACTGAAAATACGGAAGAAACTATCTGCAGAACGGCAGCATTTTGAAACGTTCCGGAGAAAGGAGGAGAATGACCATGCCGGAAATCGTGGATAACGGTCTGCAGCTGTCCGGCTCTCTGCTGGGCTGCATTTTTTCGGGGATCCTATATGTGAGGAGCCGGAGGCAGTCCTATTTTATTCTGAACTGCTTTTACGGAAGTTTTACCCTGGCCAATCTGTACTGGCTGCTTTACACGATCCTGATCACAGATGCGCCGCCCATGTTCTATGTGTCGGAAATTGGATGGACGGCAGGTTATTTTTTCCTGATCCTGCTGCAGGATTCCCTCTGCCGGCCGGAAGAGAGAACCTTCCGCTGCCGGGCGATGTGGATCGCTCCGCTGGTCATTGTTCCGCTGACGGTCTATTATATTACCATCGGCACAGTGATCTATAATCTGATCATAGGGGGAATCATGCTGGTGATTTTCCGATCTTCCCTGCGCGGCTTTTTCTATTGGAGAAAGCAGAAGGGAAAGGAACGGAATCTGAGGCTTTTTCACCTGACAGTGATGGCTTTCGTCATACTGGAGAACGGTCTGTGGCTTTCCAGTTACCCGTGGAGGGGAGACGGATGGTCCAATCCCTATTTCTGGATTGATTTTGCGGTGACAGCCGTCACCTTTTCTCTGCTGCCTGCAGTAAGAAAGGCGGTGAATGTATGACTTACATGGAAAATATTTTCGTCTGCATTGCCGCGCCGCTGCTGGTGGCTGCTCTGTGCATGGGCAAACGATATCTCCGGTTTTTTCTGTTTGCCTTTGCGGGAATGGGGGTCTGTCTGCTGTCGGCCTATATCAATACCTTTGCTGCGGTGCTCTATCAGGCGGATGGGTTTCATGCCGCTGCGGAGATCGCTCCGGTGGTGGAAGAGGTTATGAAGCTGCTGCCGCTGCTTTTTTATCTGATGGTGTTTGAACCGGAGCCGGAGGACATACGCCCGGCCGTGCTGATTATTGCCGCCGGCTTTGCCACGTTTGAGAATATCTGCTATCTGGTGCAGAACGGAGCGGAACAACTGCTTTTTCTGCTGATCCGCGGGTTCGGAACGGGAGCGATGCATGTTCTGTGCGGTGCGGTCATCGGTTATGGACTGGTTTATGTATGGCAGAGGACCTGGCTGAAATTCGCCGGGACTCTGGGACTTCTGGGAGTGACCATCGGATTTCACGGGATCTACAATCTGCTGATCGCCTATGGAGGGAGGGTTCAGTATATTGCGTATCTGCTGCCGGCCGGAATCGTTCTGGCAGGGCTTCTGGGGGGAAAGCTGCTGTTCCCTGACAGAAGAAAAAACAACTGAAAGGGGGGGTTGCTATGTGCTTTGGCACAGAAAAAAGAAACGAAGCTTTACTCCATGCAAAGCCAATGGTCTGCGACAGCTGCATGGAGTAAAAGATGGTCGCAGAACATGCAGGCTTTGCTGATTTATCATCAGATCAAGGAGGAAGCCCGCATGAAATATGAGAACGCACAGGCGATCCTGCCGGACACACTGGTAAAGGAACTGCAGAATTATATCCAGGGCGGATATCTTTACGTCCCTGTGGAGCAGCAGAAACGCTGGGGAGAAGTCTCCGGCTACAGACAGGAGCTCAGAGAGCGGAACCGGCAGATCAGGGAAGAATACCGAAGGGGAAATTCCGTGGACGTTCTGTCCGAAAAATACGGATTATCCTCATATGCCATTCGGAAAATCATATATCAGAAGTAAACGTAAGGGGCTGCCGGACTGCAGCCCCTTATTTTTATACAGATTGGTTCGGCAGCATTCTGTACGTAGAATTTTTCTGCCGGAGCCGGTATGATGAAAAAGAAGGCAGAAAATATTCTTTTTCATAGAAAAGGGGGATCAGTCATGCAGCAGAACATTTACCCGCGTTCAAAGGACAGAGAAACGGTTTATCTGAACCAGGTGATTTCCAATCCGGCCATCGTTGTGGGGGACTATACCATGTATAACGATTTTACCAGAGATCCGAGAGATTTTCAGAAGAACAACGTGCTGTATCAGTATCCGGTCAATCAGGATAAGCTGATCATCGGCAAGTTCTGCTCCATAGCATGCGGAGCAAAGTTCCTGTTCAACAGTGCCAACCATACATTGTCATCGCTGTCTACCTACCCGTTTCCCATCTTTTTTGAAGAATGGGGCCTGGATGTGGAAGATATCCGGAAGGCATGGGACAACAAAGGAGATATTGTGATTGGAAATGATGTCTGGATCGGTTTTGAAGCGGTTATTCTGGCAGGGGTCACTGTCGGAGACGGTGCGGTTATCGGGGCCCGGGCTGTAGTCACAAAGGATGTTCCGCCCTATACGATCGTCGGCGGAGTACCTGCTGCGCCCATCCGAAAACGATTTTCGCAGGAGATCATAGATGCACTGCAGAAGATCAGATGGTGGGACTGGCCGAAGGAGCGCATTGCCCGCCACCTGCCGGAAATACAGGCGGGACAGATACCGGAGGAAGAAATGATTTAAAAAAAGCGGCACCGTCTGCGGCTGACAGAAGTTCAGTGCGCAGGCGGTGCTGTTTTGCTGCTATGGATGAATCTCTGAGATAAACTGAAACACGGATGTATTGTAAAAGACTTTTGAATACTCAAACAGATCTCCGTTTGTCAGATAGTTGTGGTAGTCGATACGGATAATGGGAGTATCCTTGTAAAGAGATATTTTGGAGCGGATATCGTCGCTGGGAATGACGGAAAAGATTTCCTTATGAATGAGCCCCTGCTCCAGATTTTTTTCCCTCAGACAGGCATTGACCGAATGGATGATATTCTCGGCGCTGATCATGTTTTTATATTTGGGATTGATGTAGGAGCACTCCAGAATCACAGGAGTATCATCGATCAGACGCACCCGTTCGAAAAAGAGGCATTCATCCTGTGGAGTGCACTGAAACTTCTCGATGAGAGGGTGGTAGACTTTTTTCAGGCAGATCTGATTAATGGATGTGCTGGGCTTTTTGTTCATACGCTGCATCCTGGCGGTGAAGCCTTCCGGGGCGTTGATATCGATGGGGATCATGTCCTCGTGCTTTTTCACAAAACTGCCCACTCCGTCAATGGTATAGAGATAGCCCCGGTTTACGGCGGCAATGATGCCGTTTCTTGCGGTCATACGGCTGACATGATACTGCTGGGCCAGCTGATTTTCAGAGGGGATTTTGTCATCTGCCTTATATTTTTCGGTTTTGATCGCCTGAATAATATCATATGTGATTTTCTCACTTTTTTTCATTTTCAAATAGCCTCCTTATACCTGTATAGAAATATTCTCCAATTATTTTTGCGTTTTGTCATTTTCTTTTGCGCAGAGTCTTGACATTTTGGTAAAATCTGATAATATACTTGTATATACAGGATATAAAAATATATACATTCCATACAGGATAGCAAGGAAGGGGTAAATGTATGATGAATGAAGACAGAGTATTCATGGACGTGGATGCGGCGAGCAAGACGGAGGCGCTGGCAAGGATCGCGGAACTGGCCCGGAAGTGCGGAGCGGTGACCGATGAAAAGGGTTACTACCAGGCGCTGGTCAGACGGGAAGAAGAATTCTGCACCAGCATGGAAAACGGCATTGCCATTCCTCACGGAGTGGTGACTGATGTGGAGGATTCCGCCATTCTGTATATCCGTTTCCGTAATGAAATCGAGTGGGACGAAGAGGAACACGAGATGGTGAAGGTGGCGATCGCATTGGTAGTACCGGAAAAGAACAAAGGGAACGCCCATCTGGATGTACTGGCAGGGCTGGCGCGCCGGCTGATGCATGAGGAGTTTGTGGAGAAAATACTGAACTGCGGAAATCCGCAGGAAATTGCAGAACTATTGGGAGCAGAATCATGAAAAAATACAAAGCGCATACATTCCAGCATACCCATTGGGATCAGGAGTGGTATTTTACAAAACAGGAAAATGAAGTGGAATT
>CALWEP010000140.1 GCA_944377325.1 uncultured Lachnospiraceae bacterium | reverse complement strand
CATTGATCTCCGGGAGCTTTCCCTGGCTGAATTTGATATCCAGAACGGCACTGATGATCTGTGTTATTCTACCAATGTTCATTTCTGCCATCTTGTTTCTCCTTTTTCCTTACGAAATTGCGTTGGCTCCGGCAATGATCTCCGTCAGCTCCTGAGTGATGGAGCCCTGACGCGCCCGGTTGTACTGAAGGCTCAGTTCCTCGATCATCTCCTCTGCATTGCTGGTGGCAGAGTCCATGGCCGTCATCCTGGCCCCGTTTTCACTGGCAGCCGCCTCCAGAAGGGCTCCGTAGATCATGCTGCTCACGTATTTGGGCACCAGCTCATTCAGGACGCTCTCCTCATTGGGCTCATAATTCATCAGAAGAAGCGGCCCCTTTTCCTCAATGCCGGTCTCCGGTTCCACCGGAAGCAGGCGAATCACTTCAGGCTTCTGAGACACCGTATTCTTAAACACCGTGTACGCCAGATAGATTTCTCCGATCTCTCCCTGCTGAAATTTCTCCAGCAGCAGCCCGGCAATCTCTCTGGCATCCCGGTATTCCGGTTCCTCCACCACTTCCGGGAACTCTCCCCCGATTTCGTAACCCTTTCTGGCAAGACCGTCTCTGCCCTTGTTTCCCACGGCAAAAATAACGGTCTTGTCACTGGGGAATCTCTCATCCCCCGCAATCATACGGATAATATTGTTATTGTATCCTCCGGCCAGTCCCCGGTTGGAAGTAACCGCAATCACAGCTTTCCGGTCCGCAGTGCCCGCTTTCAGATACTTGTGGTCAATATTTCCGGATCTGGCCAGCATAGAGCTGACCGTCTCATACATCAGATCAAAATAAGGTTTGGAATTTTCGGCCCTGGCCCTGGATTTCTGCAGCTTCACTGTGGAGACCAGCTTCATGGCTTTTGTAATCTGCTCCGTGCTCTGAATGCTGCTGCGCCTGCGCTTTATATCTCTCATGGATGCCATAATTCTTCACCGCCTTATCTCTCTGCCTTACATTCGTTTATGGCCTTTTCAAGAAGCTCCTCCGTCTCCGGCGTAATCTCCTTCCTCTCTCTGATGGAAGCCGGAATCTCCGGATATTTCTTATCGATGAACCGGAACAGCTCCTGCTCAAAGCTGAGAATCTCCTCCACAGGCACATCCAGCAAAAGCTTCCTGGTCACGGCAAAAATAATGATAACCTGGTATTCCACCGGCATAGGCTGATACTGCCCCTGCTTCAATACCTCCCGGATTCTCTCTCCCTGAGCCAGCTGCTCCTTGGTGCTTGCATCCAGCTCCGAACCGAACTGGGCAAAAGAAGCCAGCTCGCGGTACTGAGCCAGTTCCACACGGATGGGAGCGGCAATCTTCTTGATTGCCTTGATCTGCGCCGCGCCTCCCACGCGGGATACGGACAGACCGGCATTGATGGCAGGCCGGAAACCGGAGTTGAACGCCTCTGTCTCCAGATAGATCTGACCGTCGGTGATGGAAATCACGTTGGTGGGGATATAGGCGGAAACGTCTCCCGCCTGAGTCTCAATAATGGGAAGCGCCGTGAGGGAGCCTCCGCCCAGGTCATCAGACAGTTTGGACGCACGCTCCAGCAGCCTGGAGTGGAGATAGAACACATCTCCGGGATAAGCCTCACGTCCCGGCGGTCTCTTAAGCAACAGAGAAAGGGTACGGTAAGCGGCGGCATGCTTGGTCAGATCATCGTAAACCACCAGCACATCTCCTCCGTTTTCCATCCACTCCTCGCCGATGGCGCAGCCGGAATAGGGCGCAATATACTGCAGCGGCGCCAGGTCCGATGCGGTGGATACCACCACAGTGGTATAGTCCATGGCTCCGTATTCTTCAAAGGTTTTTACAATATTGGCTACCGTAGACGCCTTCTGCCCGATGGCCACGTAGATGCAGTGAACGCCCTGACCCTTCTGGTTGATAATGGTGTCCACAGCGATAGCCGTCTTTCCCGTCTGACGGTCGCCAATGATCAGCTCACGCTGACCTCTTCCGATGGGTATCATGGCATCGATGGCCTTGATTCCCGTCTGAAGGGGAGTGTCTACAGATTTTCTCTCAATTACGCCGTGAGCCACTCGCTCGATCCGGCGATATTTATCAGTCTCAATCGGTCCCTTTCCGTCAATAGGCTGGCCAAGGGCATTCACCACCCGGCCCGTAAGGGCATCTCCCACAGGCACTTCCACCACGCGGCCTGTGGTTTTCACCAGGTCTCCCTCGCTGATCGGAGACGCGTCTCCCAGCAGCACGGCTCCCACATTGTCCTCCTCCAGGTTGAGCACCATGCCGTAAACCTCTCCCGGGAACTCCAGAAGCTCTCCCTGCATGGCATTCTCCAGACCATGGATTCTGGCAATACCGTCAGCCACCTGAATGACCGTGCCCACATCAGACACTTCCAGCCTGGCGGAGTATTTTCCAATCTGCTCCTTAATGACCGAACTGATCTCTTCTGGTCTTAAATTCATCATTCAGTTCGCACCTTTCCTGCCGCCTGCCCTCTGCAGCCGGCATAATCTCAATTTCCGCAGCTGTCAGACAAGCTGCAGCTTCAGCAGCTCCCTTTTCATTTCATAAAGCTGCGTCCGGACACTGCTGTCCACCACCCGGTCTCCGATTCGGATAACCAGGCCGCCGATCAGCTCCGGCTTAACGGAATAATCCATTTCAAATTTCACATAGGATGTGGTTTCCAAAAGCTTTTTCTCCAGGCGGGCCTTCTGCTCTTCCCGAAGCTCCACGGCGCTCTCCACATGGGCTATGCCGATGCCTTTATATTCTTTCACATCCCCGATAAACGTGCGGATGATTTTCAGCAGCTCTTTCTGCCTGCCCTTTTCCACCACGGCGTTCAGAAATCCCATCCACTCCTCCGAGATCCTGCCGTCGAAAATCTCCTTCAGCATCTGAAGCTTTTCCTCACGGACCAGCTTCGGATGATTCAGCAGCTCCAGCAGCTCTCCGTTGGAGGAGAACACTTCATACAGCCCCTCGGCCTCCTCCAGCAGGGAGTCCTCCAGGCCCTTTTCCCGGGCAGTTTCAAACAGCGCATCGCTGTATACCTTTGATACTAGCTTTGCCATGTATTCTCACCCATTTCCTTCAAAGTCTCGTCGATCAGGGCATCCTGAATTCTCACATCCATGGACGCTGCCACTGCCTTCCCTGCCATCAGGGATGCGATGGACACCACATCCTGCTTCAGATCGTCAATGGCTTTCTTTCTCTCCAGTTCGATCTCCCGGTTTGCCCGATCAATGATCCTGGCCGCTTCCGCTCTGGCCGCCTCCACGATCTCCGCCTCCTGGGACTTTCCTTTTCTGCGGGCAGCCTCCAGAATTTCATCAGCCTCTTTTCTAACATCCTTCAGCTTCGCCTCGTACTCATTCTTCAGCGCTTCCGCCTCCGCCTGACTTTTCGCGGCATGCTCCAGCTCCCCCGCAATCCTGCTGCGCCTGTCCGACAGGATTTTCTTCACCGGATTGAACAGAAGATAGGACAGAGCAAAAAAGAGGATAAAAATATTAACGGCCGTCACGGCGTTATCAAAAAGCAGCTGCGCGTCGAATCCCAATAACCGTTCCAAGGTCTCGCCTCCTTTCCTTGCCGTCTTTCATACAGTGCGATTCCTCTTCCCTTTCTTTAGCTGAAGGGCTTTAAGAACATCAGGATCGCCGCTACCGCGAAGCCGTACAGACCGGTGGTCTCGGCTACGGCCTGTCCCAGAAGCATGGTGGATGTAATATCGGATTTCGCGCCCGGATTCCGTCCTACGGCAGCTGCCGCATGACCTGCCGCGATTCCCTGTCCGATACCGGGTCCGATACCGGCGATCATCGCCAGACCTGCGCCGATGGCTGAGCATCCTAAAATAAAGTCCTGACCAGAAATTCCATTCATATTGATTTCCTCCTAAAAATTAAATTGTTTTTCCGCCTTTTGCGGCGGCAGTTTTTTACTCCATCTTGTCATTGACGTATACCATCGTCAGCATACAGAACACGTAGGTCTGGATCGCCCCCGAAAACAGGTCGCAGTATACGTGCAGGAATGACGGAATACCGATCTTGACAAAAATCGGCATCATCCCATACCACAGTCCCATAAGAATCACGCCGGAAACCATATTTCCGAACAGACGAAGAGACAGGGAAACAGGGTTGGCGATCTCACCAATCAGGTTGATGGGAAACAGGATGGGAAACGGCTCAAACAAACTGGTAAAATGCCGAAACTTCCTGTTTTTGATTCCCTGATAGTTTACAATCAGAAACGTGAAGATGCCCAGGGTAAAGGTCACGCCGAAGTCTGCCGTAGGCGTCCGAAGTCCGAACAGACCTCCGATGTTGCAGAGCAGAATAAACAGGAATATGGTTCCGATATAATTAAAAAACTTCCCGCCATTCTTTCCCATGACGCTTCCGATCATCTTTTCCAGCATTTCCGCGCCGTATTCCACAATATTCTGAACGGTGCCGGGAACCTCTGTGGCTCTCTTCAGCTTACCGTGGGCGATAAACGCCAGAATCAGAATAAATATGGTGGTGATGCACATCCCGATCGTCGTTGTGGTGATCCAAAGCTCCTGTCCGAACATGGTGAACCGGTACACGCCGTGTATCATGAAATCCGGCTCTCCAGTCAGACTGATTCCTCCCATATGTCAGCCTCCTTTCTTACTTTTTGCAGAATATTCTGTGAACGGCCGGCTGCAGGTATGCTCCGGTCTTGAGCCCTAAGGCTCCGATCACTACCGCCAATACATTAATTTTATCCGGAAATCTCCAGAGAATCACAAGAAGGAGCACCAGATAGCAAAAATTTCTTATCAGGGAACCGGCCACCGTTTTCTTATTGGCCGCAGAATAATCCCCCGTATCTATGGACCTCTCCAGGCAGAAGGCCATGTGGACAATCATAAAAATACCGCAGACCATCCCGAGAAACAGTCCGGCAAATACGGACGGCTCGGGGAAAAAAATTCCGGCCAGAACCGCGCACAGAACATTGTGCGCCAGAATCCCTGCCGAAACCTCAGCAACCAGGACCTTTGTCGTTCTCTCCATACCGCTTTTCCTCCTCTTTGATGACCCGGCTCTTCCGCTTAGGCCTCTTTACCTCAGCCTCGCCCGTATGCTTTTGCTGCCACTTCTCCAGCTGTTCCAGCCTTTCCGCCTCTTTCTCCCGCCTCTCCATCCGGCTTACCCCGGCAGCCAGACGCCACGCGCAGGATATTCCGGCCAGAAAGCCCAGGAACATAAGAAACAGCGTACACCTTGTCCCAAACTGCGAATCGATCCAGCGACCCGCGAAGATGCACAGAAAAACCGGCACCATTACCGACAGCCCCAGCTGTGTTACCAGCGCCAGGCTTCGAAAAATCTGTCTGTTTTCTTTGATAGCCGCACCTGCTTTCTCCGTTTGCGAATTCGGAATTATTATACCCCAAGACTTTGCTCTTTGTCCATATTTTCCGAAATTTAAAGAGATTTTATCGTTTTGAATACAACAGAATCCTTCATTCTGTTCAAATTTTCTGATAGAATAACCGCCGAAAAAATTTCTGCGGAATTTCAAACACCAGCACAATGGCCAGCACAATGGCACATGCGGATTTTACCGCAGCCAGCCCGGTAACCGACATCTGCTCCATCTGGCCCGTGACCAGGTAGTAAAAAGTCCAGTAAAGTCCCACTCCGGGCACCAGCGGAATCAGTCCGGCAATCAGAAATACCGTTACCGGGCACCGCTTCCGCACCGCCAGAAGCCTGGACAGAAACGTAAGCATTACCGTAGCCGCAAATACGGCAATCACATCCGAACCCCAGAACGGCAGCACATACACTCCCCAGGCCACGGCTCCGCACAGTCCGCAGTGCCCGAAATACTTGGAAGGAATACCGAACAGAAATCCGAATGCGACCGTCCCCGCAAACGCGGCGGCTAATTGTCCAATCACAGCAGCACACCTCCCAGCAGATGATGATATATCAGGAACACAGCCCCCGTTCCGGCTCCCACGCTCATAAACACCAACACCGCATCCAGCATCCGCACCGCCCCGGAAATATAGTCTCCGTCCGCCAGATCGCGGATCGCATTGGTAAAGCTCATGCCGGGCACCAGCGGAAGAATCGCCCCCATCACCAGCGGGCGGAGATTCTGCCCCAATCCGGCGTGATAGAAAGCGATGCAGCAGACGGTGATCAGGCCTCCGCACAGGAGATTGCCGGTAATCTTCGACAGACCTCCGCATCCGTAAAGGAGAAAGCCGTACAGAATCAGCCCTGTGAGAAAGTCAGCCGCCATATCCCCCGGGCCGCCTCCGAACAGAAAGCTGAAGCAGGCGCAGGCAGTCCCGGCCACTGCAATCTGGGCCAGCTTTTTTCTTCCTTCCATCGCCTCGATTTCATCCAGCCGTCCGCTCACCTCTTCGATAGAATAATCATGATCCTCTATCTCTCTGGAGAGCTGATTTACCTCCGTAATCTTATCCAGTCTGGTTACCCATGCAGGAATGTGTCTGACGGTGGAATAATACGGCTCCCTTCCGTTTCCGGCGGAAAGAAAAATTCCGTTGGTAAGGACAAAGGTATTGACGGATGTGACTCCGTAATGGCGGCAGATTCGAAAGATCGTCTCTTCCACTCGGAAGATCTCCGCCCCGTTTCCCAAAAGGATCTGTCCGGCCCGAAGAGCCGTTTCCAGCACCTGTCTCTCATACTCCTCCCGTTTTTTCTCCCCGGCCCAGTCCCGAAATTCGGGATTCTCAATCACGGTTTTCGCCGTATTCTTTCCTTCTCTCTCCTCCATCGCTCATCCGATCCTCCTTCTGGGAGATACCTCGTTGACCAGATTCTCGCCGAATTTTTCCCTCAGCTCTTCCATGGTCAGATCTTTTCCGAGAAGCCACATGAGCTTCGTCACCGCTGCCTCCGTGGTCATATCAAACATTTCCATAGCTCCTGCCTCCAGAGCCCTTTTTCCCGTTTCATATACGCTCAAGCTGCTTCCGTCATATCGGCACTGGCTGCCGATGGCTACGGCCACCCCTCTTTTTACCGTACGCCGTACCGCTTCGCACAGATCGTTCTGTCCGAACGGAAGACCCCCCAGCCCAAACGCCTCCACTACAATTCCCCGGCAGCCCATATCCGCCATTGCATCAAAAATCTCCGGCGGAGTTCCCGGCGCCGGCTTCAGGACCATTACTTTGGAAGAAAAGCTGGTATCTGCCCGGAATCTCACCGCAGCTCTTTTAGGAATCAGCTCATCGTGAATGCTCATGCCGCAGGCATTAATCTCCGCCACCGGCGGATAATTAATGCTGTCAAAGGCGTCAAAGCTCATGGTTCGCACCTTGGAGGCCCTGACTCCCAGCATGATCTTTCTGTTGAAAGCCACAAACACTCCGGGACACCGGCTGTTGGCCATATGGATCGCCGCCCTGCAGTTCTCCATGGCATCCGCCACCGGATGAGAAATAGACAGCTGGCTTCCTGTAATCACCACCGGCACAGGAACTCCCCAGAGCATAAAAGACAGCATGGAAGCCGTGTACGCCATGGTATCCGTGCCGTGTATAACCACTACCCCGCCGTACTCCCGGCTGACCGCCTCGATCCGCTCTGCCAGGCCTGCCCAATGCTCAGGAAGAATATTTGCGCTGTCCAGGGAGCAGAAATCCTCATATTCCAGAGTGCAGTCCTTAGCCACTGTCTCCAGCTCTCTCAGAATATCATGCTCCCCCAGGCCGGGCGTCAGCCCTTCCTCACTTTTTACGGAAGAAAAGGTTCCTCCCGTATTGATAATCAGAATTTTTTTCATAAAAATCTCCTTCTTTTCATGCTAAGTACAAGTATAAAACGTTTTCTGCAGGCAGGCAAGAAAAAAGCCGGAACAGGAAATTATTTCCCGTTTTCCGGCTGAACAGATCCAATAAAATAGGAATGGATACCGATTCTGCTAATCAGTACCCATTCCTAATGCATTGTATCCATTGGTCTTACCTCTCATCATATATTGCGAAACTTTCATTCGCTCTGATAAAATCCCCTATTATCAGTAATCTATGGTTTTATTTGTTTTCATCTCATCCGTTCTCAACGAATTTCATCTATTCTCTTAACTATCTGAACGACTTTAAAAAAATTGATGTACTGAGATGATTTCAAATATTCCTTGGGGATTGGCTGCTTAGTACTTTGGACCGTACCTCCTTTTCTGAGATATTTTCGAGATATTATCTTTCGGATCCTTATTCAAAGATGCCTATTCTGGATTCTCTCTGTCAAGCTTTCGGGAGGTATTTCCTCCTCTTGCTTTTTTGAGAGGTTCCGCTTCAGGAACTATATCTTTGAAATGTTTCTGAAAAGATATATGAAATATCTTTTATATAAGAAACATTCTCTGAAAGTGGATTCCTTTTGGGATACGCCCCTTGGGAAAATCTTTTATGGAGATAAGTATCTGTGATATTTTCTCTTTATCTCTTCTGATGACTTAATTATAGTCGCTTGGCCTTAATTTGTCAACACTTTTTTAAAATTATTTTTATGTATTTTGTAATTTTTCTTTTTGTATTGATTTTTTTAGAAAATTTATATTATTCAGAAATATTTTTTTATAATTTTCCTTCGTGAACAACATTTCGCCGGTATATTGGCACACACTGTTTCGTGTGTTATTATTTCAACATGAACACTGTTTTGTGCCGGTGAGGTTATTACGGCACAAACATATTTTCTCATTAACCGGTTTTAATGAAAGTTTGTATCACCAGGAAGAGGGGGATTTTATGCCGTTGCATATCGTCAGAAACGACATTACAAAAATGGAAGTGGACGCAATCGTCAACGCTGCTAATTCATCGCTTCTCGGAGGCGGTGGTGTTGACGGCTGCATCCATCGCGCTGCAGGGCCTGAGCTGCTGGCTGAATGCAAAACTCTCGGCGGCTGCGAAACCGGCAGCGCGAAGATCACCGGCTCGGGAAGACTGCCCTGCAGATATGTGATTCATGCTGTGGGGCCGCGCTGGCTTGGAGGCAGGCACGGAGAGCGTGATCAGCTCATCTCCTGCTACCGAACCGCTCTTGCGCTGGCTAAGGAAAACAGCTGCGGGACAGTTGCTTTTCCTCTTATCTCTTCAGGCATCTATGGCTATCCGAAAGACCAGGCGCTCAGAATTGCCATTGATACGATCAGTGAGTTCCTGGTCGAGAATGACATGACCGTCTATATGGTCATCTTTGACAAGAAGGCGTACCGGATCAGTGAGAAGCTGTTTGACGACATCGCTGAGTATATTGATGACAACTATGTGGACGAGCATACCGATGACCGCTCTGAGCGTCTGCGCAGGATGAATGCGTTCCGCGCGGAAGAGAGCATGTATGAGTCCTCCGCCTGCAAGGAGGCAGATGATGAGACGGCTTCTGCGCCGGCGGCAGCTGCCGCCGGGAAGGCAATGTCTTTGGATGATGCTCTCAGCCGGATTGACGAGAGCTTTTCGGAGATGCTGCTGCGGAAGATAGATGAGTCAGGCATGACGGACGCTGAGTGCTACAAGAAAGCAAATATTGACCGCAAGCTCTTCTCGAAGATCCGCAGCGATAAGCTGTATAAACCGAGCAAACCTACGGCAATCGCATTTGCCGTCGCCCTTGAGCTGTCTTTGGAAGAAACAAAAGATATGCTCATGAAAGCCGGCTTTGCGCTGTCGCGCAGCAACAAGTTCGACATCATCATTGAGTTCTTCATCAGCAGGGGCAACTACAACATCTTTGAAATTAACGAGGCTCTGTTTGCCTTCGACCAGAGCTTGCTTGGTTCATAGGGAGACCGGTCTGTGTGAAAGCTGCGGCTCACTGTAATAATGTCGCTTGCCATGCGACCAAACCGAATATGATTTTTCTTATAATATGACTGTAAGGTAAACAACCAAGCAGTCATATTTTTTATATACGGAGGTACTAACCATGAGAAAAAACTTAACTGAGATCGTATTCATTCTTGACCGCAGCGGCTCTATGCACGGGCTCGAGGCGGACACTGTCGGAGGCTTCAATTCGATGATCCGGAAACAGAAAAAAGCCGAGGGCGAAGCTCTCATATCTACTGTTCTCTTCGACAATGTGAG
The DNA here is from genome assembly GCA_944377325.1 of uncultured Lachnospiraceae bacterium. Classification (GTDB taxonomy): domain Bacteria; phylum Bacillota; class Clostridia; order Lachnospirales; family Lachnospiraceae; genus Lachnoclostridium_A. The sequence goes on along the minus strand of CALWEP010000140.1, from coordinate 9,666 downwards.
CGAAGTTATTCATGACCGCGCAGATGTGAAAAGCATCAAACCGATGACCGCTGATGACTACACGGTACGAGGCTGTACAGCACTTCTGGACGCCATCGGCGGAGCCATTCATCACATCGGAAATGTCCATAAGTACGCGCGGGCTGAGGATGTACCGGAGCATACCTTGTTCGTCATCACAACAGATGGTATGGAAAATGCCAGTCGTTTCTATGACTGCGGAAAGGTCAAAAAAATGATTGAGCGTCAGAAGAAAAAATACGGCTGGGAGTTCCTGTTCCTCGGCGCAAACATCGACGCGGTCGAAACGGCAAGGAGTTTTGGGATCAGCGAAGATCGCGCTGTGAATTATCATTCTGACAGCCGGGGAACCGCTCTCAACTACGAGGTACTGAGCGATGCGATCTGCGCCGTCCGGTGCAGCGCATCCCTCTCCGCTGACTGGAAAGGCCGGATTGACGAGGACTTTCAGAAGCGGGGAAAACGGGCATAAAAACGGAGCCGCTGCTCCGCAGATGATTGCTCATCTATTTTGCAGCGGCCCCGCAAAAAACCGGAATTACATAATATGAGGCGCTCCGCTCATCGTATAGGCAGAAGGCTTGGAAAGATCCACCCTTGACCAGACGATCGCATCCAGAGATTTCATATATTCATAATTCAGGTCCATTCCCCAGCCCGGCTCGTCATTGGGAACGATAAAGCCGTCCTTGACATGGAGAACAGAAGTAAACAGATCCTTGTCCATCCCTTCCTCTCTGGGCTCATTTTCCAGATAGGTGGTGTTGTAAACGCTCATGCAGAAATGCACATTGATACAGTTGGCCAGAGAACTCAGCGGGTTATGAGGACTCAAATTCCTGAAGCTGGGCTCAGCCATAGCCGCGATCTTCAGCATTCCCGTAAATCCTCCTGAAAGAAGAATATCAGGCTGCAGAATATCCACCGCGTGAAGCTTTAACAGCCGGTCGTAATCCCAGGTCGTAAAGATCTGCTCTCCTGTTGCGATGGGCACGTTTCTGCCTGCTCCGATCTCCGCCCAGTTTTCCATATTTTCCGGACGGATCGGCTCCTCGGCAAAGAAGGGGCGGTAGGGCTCGATGGCCTGAATGCAGCGCTTTGCCTGAATGGGCTCATAAATTTTGCTGGACATATCAATACCAATTTCAAAATCGTCTCCCAGAGCTGTTCTGACTCCCTCAAACATAGCCGCCATATCCTTCTCCGCCTGCCCGTTCCGGTCGTATCCCAGGGAAGAAACCAGCACCTTGCACGCCTTATAGCCGTATTTCTCCATTTTGGGATAGAGAGCCTCCAGCGTCTCTTTGTATGTGCTTCCGTATGCGTGGCAGTAAACCGGAACCTTGTCCCTGACAGCCCCCAGCATCTTATAAACGGGAAGACCGGCTATCTTTCCCGCGATATCCCACAGCGCCAGATCGATGGCGCTGGCTACGGTATGGAGAATGGAACCTCCCGGAAATCTGGAATAGAAGAGGATCCGCTTCTGGATCCGCTCACGGTTCAGCGGGTCCTGTCCGATCACCCATTCCGACACGTAGTTTACCATTTCCATCACGCTTTTATCAGATCCCACACAGAAAAGCTCTCCCACGCCGTGAATTCCCTCATCCGTATCTATCCTGACGAAATTAAAATTCCGGAACTGATTGGTATGTACGGAATATGCGGTCAATTTTGTAATCTTCATAGTTAAACTCCTTTCACATCTGCTTTATTTAAATTTTCTTCAGACTCATCATCAGATCGGATACCAGAAGGTCGCCATGAAAATCATAGAGACTCCGTAAATCACCCACAGAGGCAGACAGGCCTTCAGTACATCTTTAATTTTATAATGTCCTGCTCCAAACGCGATAGCAATCGAAGGAGAACTGGTGGGGCTCAGCATGGCGGCTGTAGCGCCTGCATAGATAGCGATGCCGAACGGTCTGGGATCCAGTCCTCTGGATACGGCCGTTACGATTGCAAGCGTGGCAAATATGGTGGCCGTGGCCGTATTGCTCATAAACTGAGTCAGTATTGCGGCAGCCACATAGAAAGCGATCAGAATCATCAGCGGCGTCGGGTTGGATCCCAGCAGGCTTACAATAAAATCAGCAACCATATCGCCTGCGCCGGTGTTCTGCATTGCCGTTCCCAAAGGCATTACGCCTACCAGCATGAACAGGGCATCCAGATTCAGGAAATTCTTCACGTCGTTCAGATCCAGTACCTTCAGGTACATCAGCGCGATTACCACGAAAACAGCCAGCGCCGCTATATCAAAGGGCAGATAGGATTTAAAAAACAGTCCCACAAATACCAGAACAAACGCAAGATATACATAATTTTCCTGCATGGCCGTATACACCACTCCGGCAGCCTTTTTGTTGGAAAGCTGATCCTCGTCGATCTGGTTTGCCGGGAAAAATTTCCATCCGATAAAGCCCATATACAGAATGCTGAGAATAGCCGGAACCGCTACAACTTTCGCATAGTCCGCAACGCCAAGCATCACATCCGGAGACGCCCCATTCGCCTCCATAAGCGCATTGATCATAAGGAAAAACGTTCCGATAGGCAGCATTCCCTGGCAGGAGTGACCGATAACCGCACCGGGATAAAGCAGGTGGGACGGCTGTACGTCGCTTTCCGGTCCAAGAGCCGTCATAAAGGGAAGAAGCATGCTCAGAATTGCCAGCGGCGAAGACACGTTTGTCATTACCGCGCAGATGATCAGATAAACGAAAACGATTGTCTGACCTTTTCCCTGATGCTTCAGCACCCACTGTCTCAGTCTCAGCACCAGACTGGTACGTCCCAGCGCGCCGCTCAGCACGAAAAGGGCTCCCAGAAGCACGATATTCGTATTGGACAAATACGAATACGCTTCATTGAATGACAGGATTCCTGTCAGATGAAGCACCGTTGTAGCGGTCATGGCCACAAGTCCCAGCTTGAATTTTCCGCTCATGAACCCCATAACCATGCCTACGATTACCGCAAGCGTAATCAGCAGTTTCACATCCATATAACTCTACCTCCACATAATAAAAATTGAATTTTACGGTTTTTTCCTGCCGAAAATTCGTGATATATGTTATGTTTTTACTATAAATCCTTAGCATTATGTTGACTATTTCAAAAACTTTATATATCATATAAGCATTAGTTATGATTTTGAAATGAGGGATTCTATGAACACTACCTGCCAGCAGTATATGATCACGCTCGCGGAAACCGGATCCATCACTCAGGCAGCCAGGGAGCTGAACATCTCTCAGCCTGCTCTCAGCAAATGGATCACCTCTCTGGAAAGTCAGCTGGGAATCCAGCTGGTCATCCGCTCAAAGAAAAAGCTGGTCCTCACCCCCGCCGGACAGGCCTACCTGAAGGGCTGCTACAAAATGATGCAGATCAAGCAGCACACCTACAGTCAGATCTCCGGGCTCATCAGCGCCGAAAATGAGAAAATCGTCATAAGCGGAACTCCCACCGGAGGAACCAATATATTCTGTTCTATTTTTTCCTCCTTCCGCAGCCAGTACCCTACCGTCAAGCTCATTTACCTTGAGGGCTATAATAAACAGACCCTTCAGTACGTGGCTAACGGCAAAGCGGACTTCGGCATCTGCAGCACTCTGGATCTGGATTCTCCTGATTTTGAATTTTCCGGCACGTCCGAAAGGGAAATGGTCTTATACCTTCCTGCCGCCCATCCCCTGGCTTACGACGCCTCAGGGCTTAAATACAACGAAGAATTTCCCACCATTTCCCTCAGTGTTCTGGACAACATTGACTTTATGATGCCTTCGGAGGAAATGTCCTACTACGACGGCCTGAATTCCATATTCATCAAAATGGGAATCCATCCCCGGATCCTGTTCCAGAGCGCAAATGTGGACATTCTCTATAAAATGGTCAAACAGGGAAACGGAGCAGCCATACTGCCCAGGGACTTATTCTCTCCTCTCGACCCCGTATCGCCCTTTTCCCTGAAGCCTAAATTTATCCTGCATTCGGCCCTTGCGTATAAAAAAGGCAGGGAACTGAGCCCTGCGCAAAACCTGGTGAAGTCACTGGTCAATGATCGATTAGTTCTGTTGAGGTAATTTTATGGATGTAAGAATCATGGAATATATGCTGATGATCGAGCAGGAAAAAAGCCTGTCAAGGGCCGCGGAAAAGCTCAACATCTCCCAGTCTGCTCTGAGTCAGGCCCTGACCAAGCTGGAGAAAAACTTCAGCGCCCCTCTGTTTATCCGGACCAACCGCATGATGGTTCCCACCCGGATCGGCAAGATCTATCTTGACGGTTCCAGAGAAATGCTGAAAACCAGGGATGAAGTCTATCAGACCATTCATTCCCTGATCGTCAAAGGCACGAAAAGCATCACCATTGCCGCCGAATATCAGGTATGCCAGCAGGTCAAAAACGATCTGATCCCTTCATTAAACAACCGATTTCCCAATGAAGAATTTCTCCTTCTTCCCGCCGACTCCCGTCTGGCAAAAGAATACCTGCTGAATCATATTGCGGACGCCGCCTTCCTGTATTCCCGGCTCTGCTCCAACAGTATGCTGAATTACCATCACCTTTTTGATGAGTGCCTGCTGCTGTGCGTACCGGACAACCTTGCGGAAACCTACGAAAAAATGCTTCAGAACCCGGGACTTTGCGGGATCCCCTTTATCTTCCCCCGGCCGGAGCATTATTTCCGGTTCCTGTCCGAGACCATTATACAAAAGTTATCATTTTCTATAAGCAAAAGCTATGAAGCGGAAGATCTGCTGTCGGTAAAACAGCTTATGGAGCAGGGTTTCGGAGCCGCGCTTCTTCCCGGACGCATGGCACGGGAGGCTGCAAACTGCTCTGTTTTTTCCACTCCGGACGAATTTTCCTTCGGAGCATATTTCGCCGTTCCCCGGTATCATGAGGATGATCTGGAATTTGACTATATACTCAGGGCGGCAAAGGCTCTCTTTTCCGCCTGAAAAAAGCGGGAGCGGCTTTCAGCGCCGTTCCCGCCTTTTTTCAGTCCTCTTCCTTCAGAGGATAAACCTCTTTCTTATATACATACCGCAGGAAGCTGGCACACATCGCCGTGGACACCAGCTCAGCCATGGGGAAGGACCACCACACATACTCCAGATTTCCGGAAAGGGACAGCAGATACGCTGCCGGAAGCAGCACCACCAGCTGTCTGACCAGGGATACCCACAGGCTTAAAAATCCATGGGCCAGCGCCTGAAACATGGAGGAACTCACCACGTTGAAGCCCGCAAGAATAAAGCTGATGCTTATGATCTTTAACGCCGGCACTCCGATACCCAGCATATGATCGGAGGCGTTGAAGATTCTCAGCAGATTGGGGGCAAATATCTGAATCGCACACAGACCCACCAGCATAATGCCGACGGCATAGCAGATACTCAGCTTTACGGCTTTGATCAGCCGGTGCTTCTTTCTGGCTCCGTAGTTATAGGCCACAATAGGAACCAGACCGTTGTTCAGACCGAATACCGGCATGAATACAAAGCTCTGCAGCTTGAAATATACTCCGAACACTGCCGTTGCCGTTGTGGTAAAGGTGATCAGGATCTTGTTCATACCGAAGGTCATCACCGAACTGATGGCCGTCATGATAATGGACGGAATTCCCACGGCATAAATGCTTCTGATGATATGGCCGTCAGGTTTCATCTCCTTTACACGGATATGAATCTCCTTGTTTTTCTTCACATTCAGCAGAGCGCCCAGCAGAAATGCCACGATCTGGCCGAACACCGTTGCCGCAGCCGCTCCGGCCACACCCATCTTAGGAAAGCCAAACAGGCCAAAGATCAGAATGGGATCAAAAATAATGTTCAGAATGGCTCCCAAGCCCTGCGTAATCATGGTGTAAATGCTTTTCCCCGTCGCCTGGAGCAGTCTCTCAAAGGTAATCTGCCCGAACAGGCCGAAGGAAAAGAGAGTACAGATTACCAAATACTCCGTACCGTATTCCACGATCTCCTCCACATCGGTCTGCGCCAGAAAAAAGGTTCTGGAAAACAGCAGGCCCAGCACTGCAAACACCGCATAGCTGCAAAGCGCAAGGAAAAGCGCATTGTTGGCCGTTTTGTCCGCTTTGCGGAAGTTTTTTTCTCCCAGACTGCGGGACAGCAGAGCATTGATTCCCACCCCTGTTCCCGTAGCTACGGCAATCATCAGATTCTGTGCCGGAAATGCCAGGGAAACGGCAGTCAGGGCATTTTCATTCAGCTGAGCCACAAACATACTGTCTACCACATTATACAGAGCCTGGACCAGCATGGAAATCATAATGGGCACAGACATGGAAAGCAGCAGGCGGTTGACCGGCATGGTGCCCATTTTGTTCTCTTGTTTTTCAATTACTTCTTCACTCAAAACGTATACCTCCCTATTTTTTTCAGCCTGAAAAATACCCCGTTTTTCAGGCAACGTGACTATTATATATTCTGATAAGCAGGCTGTCAATTGATGGAAGCGAACAAAAAGGACGGCTTAGACTTATATCACCATCAGAAGGGTTCCCGCGGCGATCAGGGCCGCTCCTGCGGCCGATCTGGCAGTAAACGGCTCCTTAAGAAATACCGCAGCCAGAATCAAAGTGATAACCACGCTCATTTTGTCTACGGGCACCACCTTGGAGGCATCTCCCAGCTGCAGGGCTTTGTAATAGCAGAGCCAGGACGCGCCCGTAGCCAAGCCGGACAGAATAAGAAACAGCCAGCTTCTTCTGCTGATGCCTGAGATTCCCGACTGCGCTCCGGTCAGAAACACCATCCCCCATGCCATAATCAGGACCACGCCCGTTCTGAGCGCCGTTGCCAGGTTGGAATTCACCCCCTCTACCCCTATCTTCGCCAGAATGGAAGTAAGGGCGGCAAATACAGACGAACCAACTGCAAGAATCAACCACATAAATCATTTCCCCCTTTATTTATAAAACTTTTTCATTCCCTGCTTTCTCTCTTCAGCAACCGTTTATAGGTCAGATCCATTCCGAATGCCCCCAAAGGCGCCGTAATCAGAATCGCCAGCACTGCAACCGATAGAACCAGACGGCCGCAGGGCAGACCCATGGCTAAGGGCACGGAGCCGATGGCCGCCTGCACCGTGGCTTTGGGCAGATAGGCAATCACGCAGAAGATTCTCTCTTTCCGGTCAAGAGCCGTTCCCATCAGGCAGAGCCATACTCCGAAGGACCGGAATATAAGGGCTGCCAGAATCATAAGCACTGCAGCCGGACCTGCTTCCAGGGTATAGCGGATATCCACTGCGGCTCCCACCAGAACAAACAGGATCACTTCCGCAGCAATCCACAGCTTTCCGAATTTTTCCGACAGGCGTTTCGAGACAAAAGAAATACTTCTGATCTTAATTACGCAGGCCATGCTCATCACTGCCAGCAGGCCGGAAACAGACACAATTCCCTCCAGCCACGTCTCCACAGCCATGAGCAGGAAGGACATTCCCAGCAGGATCACCACCTTCGTGCTGTTTCTGACGTAATTTCTATGCGCATAGGCCGTTTCAAAAAACCAGCTCAGCCCCAAGCCTGCCGCCGCTCCCAGAGCAACTCCCAACAGAATGGATATGGGAATATTCACAAAATCCATAATATGGGCGCTCCCCCCCTGGGCCATGCCCACAAAAGTGGAAAACAGCACGATCACAAAAATGTCATCGCAGGAAGCGCCTGCAAGAATCAGCTGGGGAATGCTCTTTTCCGTCCCGTACTTCATATCCATAAGCTGCACCATCCTGGGCACCACCACAGCCGGAGACACTGCCGCCAGCACCGCCCCCATCACTGCCGCCTCCACCCGGGTGACTCCCAGAATCGCCGGCGCCAGAAGAATAAAAGCCAGCAGTTCACAGCTGGCCGGCACACAGGACATCATCACCGCCGGACGGCCCACTTTTTTCAGATCCGCCAGGTTCAGCGACAGGCCGGCCTTCAGAAGAATAATGATCAGCGCCATCTGCCTCAGCTGGGCGGAAACGGATAAAATTGAAGGATCCAGCAGATCCAGCACATAGGGTCCCAGCAGAATTCCGGTAAACAGCATTCCGATGATGCGGGGAAGTTTCAGCTTCTGACAGACGGCCGCCATAAGCAGGCCGGCAAGAAAGATAAATGCAAGTGACGTCAACATGATTCAACCTCCTGAAAATATTATAGCGATTCTCTGTCCGGAGGTCATCCCTGCAGGCTCCTTTCACAGAAAAAGCTGACGCCCCTGCATGGATCCCCCGATCCAGGCAGAAGTCATCAGCTGTAAAAGCGGTTTTGGTTTCCCATGGGAGAACTTCATTCCCACCGGAAATTATACTGCTCTCCTCACGGTTTGTAAAGTAATTTCCGACTCTCTTCTCTCCTTCTTTCAGTAGACAAATGGCCCCTCCTGCTGTAAAATAACAACTCATAAAGAACTGAAACAACACCGAAGCATGGAGGAAGAACGCTTTGAATCTGGAACGACTGGAATATTTCGCCGCCGTAGCCGAACATCTGAATTTTACACGGGCCGCCGATGTCTGCCATGTGGCGCAGACCGCCATCAGCCGGCATATTGCCGCCCTGGAGGGAGAGGTGGGATGCAAATTATTTTACCGGACCAACCGGTCCGTGGAGCTGACCCCCGCCGGAAAGGCCTTTCACGCCGAAATTGTGCCTATGCTGGAGCATTACCGCCGGGCTCTGGAAAACGCCCGCACGGCCTACAGCGGCCGCGCCTCTTCTCTTCGCCTGGGAATCGGCTCCTACGAAATGGGCGTGGTTTCCCAGCTGTTCCGTGAATTTCACAGCCTGTTTCCCGACATCGGCCTGTCGGTTACCCAATATCCTTACGGCGAGCTGCTGAGAAAGCTGGAAGAGGGAGCGGCCGATGTGGTCTTTCCCCATCCGGATACTCCCCTTCCGAATGAGCGGCGGCACATCAGCGTACACCACATGTTTTCCGCCTCCCCCGGCCTCCTGGTATGCGCCGAGAGAGCGGAGGAATATGTGCCCGGCTGCCGGAAGCCGGCAGAAGGACGCTCTATGGCCTCCGGACGCTCCATCCAGAAAAAGGATCTGGACGGCAAGGTGCTCTATCTGCTGACAGAATCTTCCGGCCCCATGTCCCCGGAGCACGGCAAAGCCCAGCTTCTGGAAGCAGGCTTAAAACCGGCTTCCATCGAACCGGTAAACAGTCTCAACGCCCTGTTCCTCATGGTCAAGGCCGGTTTGGGGGCCGCTTTTGTCCCCTCCTTTCTGGAAACGGAGCTTCCCGAGGATCTGATTCTTCTTCCTCAGAAGGTTCTTCCGCCTCAAAGCTACTGCTCCATAATTCTGAACGGCAGCCAGAATCCGGCGGCCGAACTGTTTTCCCGCGGAATCCTCACCTCCCAGACCGTTATGGAAGGAATCAGAAAGCGCTACCTCCGTCACGCGGATTCCCATTCGGCTCCGTCCGCTCCATAGGCCGGCCTCTTCCGTGACTCTTTCTTCCGAAATAGGTTTTTTCAAATTGTAGGTTTGTCAAACATTTGTTACAGTGAATGCAAATACTCCTGAAGGATCTCATTGGGTGATTTCCATCCCAGTGGCCGCATGGGGAAGTTGTTGTAATCTCTGCGATTATACACTT
>CALWEP010000139.1 GCA_944377325.1 uncultured Lachnospiraceae bacterium | reverse complement strand
GTTATTTTATCTGCTCGGCTACAACTTCCGCACATTTTTCCAGAGCCGCATCCACACCCTCCGGATTCTTTCCGCCTGCCTGAGCCATGCCCGGACGGCCTCCGCCGCCTCCGCCTACCAGGCCGGCAATGGCCTTGATCAGGTTTCCTGCGTGAGCGCCCAGCTTCTGCGCTCCGTCCGTGGCCGTAGCCATCAGATTTACTCTGCCGTCGGTCACGCTGGCAAGAACGATTACGCCCTCTCCCAGCTTCTCCTTCAGCTGATCTCCCAGGTTTCTCAGACCGTTCATATCCGCGTCCGCCGCCTTCGCCGCCAGAAGCTTCACGCCCTTGATTTCCTTTACCTGGTTCATCACATCTCCCAGAGAATCCTTGGCCAGTCTGCTCTTCAGCTTCTCATTTTCGGAATGAAGGGCCTTTAACTCCTCCTGCATGGTCTGAATCCGTTTTTTCAGCTCTGCTGGCGTCGTCTTGGCTGCCTCGGCCGCCAGGTGGAATTCTCTCTCCATTTCCTCATAATGCTTCATCAGGCCTTTGCCCGTAAGCGCCTCGATTCTTCTCACTCCCGCAGCAATGCCGGACTCGGAAAGAATTTTGAAAGAGGAAATGGCGCTGGTATTGGCCACATGAGTTCCTCCGCAAAGCTCTGTGGAAAAGTCGCCCATGCGGACCACCCGCACCCGGTCGCCGTACTTCTCGCCGAACAGAGCCATAGCTCCCGTCTTCTTCGCCTCATCCAGAGTCATCACATCTGTCCGAACCGGAAGAGCCTCCCGGATCTTTTCATTCACCAGGGTCTCCACCTTTTTGATCTCCTCCGGAGTCATGGCGGAGAAATGGGTAAAGTCAAAGCGCAGCCGATCCTGATCCACATAGGAACCGGCCTGTTCCACATGGTCTCCCAGTACGGTGCGGAGCGCCTTCTGCAGCAGATGGGTGGCGGAGTGATTCACCGCTGTGGCGGAACGTCTCTCGGGGCAGACAGTCAGAGTGACGGTCTCTCCCACCCGGAACATTCCCTTCACCACACGGCCCACATGGCCTACCTTGCCTCCCTGAAGCGGAATGGTATCCTCCACCTGGAACTGACCGTTTTCCCCGGTAATCACGCCGGTATCCGCCTGCTGACCGCCCATGGTGGCATAGAAGGGGGTCTCCTTCACAATGATCGTACCGGTCTGACCGTCCGTAAGGGCTTCTGCCAGCTCTGTTTCGGTGGTAAGCACCGTGATCTCCGACTGATGGGTCAGACGGTCATATCCTACGAATTTTGTGGTAACGGCAGCGTCAATGGACTGGTATACCGTCACATCGGCTCCCATATAGTTTGTGGTTTTTCTGGCAGCTCTCGCCTTCTTTTTCTGCTCATCCATGGACGCCCGGAAGCCTTCCTCGTCAACGGAGAAATTCTTCTCTTCCAGAATCTCCTTCGTCAGATCGATGGGGAAGCCGTAGGTGTCATACAGCTTGAACGCATTTTCTCCGGAGAGCACCGTCTCTCCCGCGGATTTCATCTCCGCCTCCATGCCGGCCAGGATTGCCAGACCCTGGTCGATGGTCTTGTTGAACTTGTCCTCTTCCTCCGTGAGAACCTTTAAGATCATAGCCTGCTTCTCTTCCAGCTCCGGATAGCCGTCCTTGGAAAGCTCGATCACCTTCCCGGCCAGGCCGGCCATAAACCGTCCCTCGATTCCCAGAATCCTTCCGTGGCGGGCAGCCCGGCGGAGCAGACGGCGAAGCACGTAGCCTCTTCCTTCATTAGAGGGCATAATGCCGTCGGAAATCATAAAGGTACAGGACTTTACATGATCTGCGATAATACGCAGGGATACGTCCTTCTTCTCATCCTTCTGGTATTCCGTGTGCGCCAAAGCGCAGACCGCGTCCAGAAGAGCCTTGTTGGTATCTACGGTGAACAGGGAATCCACATCCTGCACCACAACTGCCAGACGCTCCAGTCCCATTCCCGTATCAATGTTTTTCTGCTTCAGTTCCGTATAGTTTCCGTGACCGTCGTTCTCAAACTGGGTGAATACGTTGTTCCACACCTCGATGTAGCGGTCGCAGTCGCAGCCTACCGTACAGGTGGGCTTTCCGCAGCCGTACTTTTCTCCCCGGTCGTAATAAATCTCGGAGCAGGGACCACAGGGACCTGCGCCGTGCTCCCAGAAGTTGTCCTCCTTGCCGAAGCGGAAGATCCGCTCAGCCGGGATTCCGATCTCCTTGTTCCAGATGTCAAAGGCCTCATCGTCATCCAGATAGACAGAGGGATACAGGCGGTCAGGATCCAGCCCCACCACCTGGGTCAGAAACTCCCAGGACCAGTGGATTGCCTCGTCCTTAAAATAATCTCCGAAGGAAAAGTTGCCCAGCATCTCAAAAAAAGTGCCGTGGCGGGCAGTCTTTCCGATATTCTCAATGTCTCCCGTACGGATACATTTCTGGCAGGTGGTCACACGCTTCCTGGGCGGAATCTCCTGTCCTGTAAAATATGGCTTTAACGGCGCCATACCCGAATTGATTAACAACAAACTGTTGTCATTATGCGGAACCAGGGAAAAGCTCTTCAGCGCCAGATGGCCCTTGCTCTCAAAAAATTCCAGGAACATTCTCCTCAGTTCGTTCACACCATACTTCTGCACGTCTCTTCATCCTCCATTTATGACTCTTTTGCTTTCTCTGCGTCCTTCCTGTCACGAAACTTCTTTCCGCAGAGAACGCCTGCGGTGCAAACCGCTAAAAACCCCACGAACAGGATTGACGACTGCAGAAACTGCTGTACGATCTCACCCATGTTTTCATTCCTCCTTGCCCCAAAATACCTCATTATCTTACTTATCCTACCATAGGAATCTTCATTTATCAAGCCCTTTGCCCGGCCATCCGGTCAAATGCGGGGATTTTTCCGGCTACCTGAGATACTCTCCGTAGGTCTCCACCAGCTCATAGGCCCGTTCTCTGGTGGACGCCGCCAGAGATGCCGCGTACTCCACCGATTCCAGGGTGCCTCCCGCGTATTTTTCCGCGTCCTCCGCCGCCTTCGCGTCCCGGGATACGATCCAGGCCCTCTCCTCCTTTACCAGAGCTTCCATTCTGTCCTCCGGTATGTGAGACCGGATATTGCCGTAAATATTGTTCAGCTCACTGTCCCACAGCTTTCTCTCGTTTTCCGCCAAAGTCCACATATCATAGGTGGTAGAGGCTTCGTTTCTGGCCCGCTGTTCGGAAATCTGGCTGTCAATTTCCTCCAGCCTCCGCCGGAAGTCTTCGGCCGTCTTTCTGTCCTCCGACAGCACGGTCCCTCCCACGTCCTCTTCCAGCATCACTCCCGGACCGGCCTTCTCATCCGCCTCCAGGGATGCGCTCTCCGAAGCGGGGGCAGCAGCCCGCGCCATGAAAGCGGCAGCCTCTCCGCTGCTCTGCTCTTCATTTTCTTTTTCCGTTTCTTTTTCGAAGGACTCCCCTCCGTCCTCCGCCCGGCCGTCCTCAGGAGAGCTGTCCGCTTCTTCCGTCCGGTTCTGTTCCTCGTCTTCCGTTTCCGTCTCCTGTTCCGGCAGGGCATCCTCCCCTCCGGCTGCCGCCGCCCGAGGTGCAGCCGCTGCGGCATAAGCAGATTCCTGCTCTCCGCCGGCTGCCTGGATATAAGCTCCGTCCTTATCCCATGCCTGCTGTTCCCCCTGCCTGTTCACCAGCCTTACCGTAAAGCTGGTAAACAGAATCCCGCAGATCAGAATTCCCAGAATGACCGCCGCAATTCCTCTATTCCTTTTCATAGGCACATTCCTTCACTTTATGATAGACCTAACATACCATAAATGGGAATGATTGAAAATAGCAAAATGAAAGCCGTAATATTTTGTAAGATTTGCTTAAAGATTCCCTACAGCCTGAGTCCCTTTACGTCTTTGATCCTCGTCAGGATAATGCTGCTCTCCGCCGACAGCACTCCCTCCAGCGGATCCAGCACGTTCCGTATGAAGTCCTCCATCTCCTCCTGGCCGGCCGCCACGGCATGCACATGAATGCGGCTTCTCCCCGTGACCCGGTAAAGCTGAGTGACCATCGGGCAGGCAGCCAGAGTCTCCGTTACCTGCTGCAGAGCCGCCGGCTCCGTTTCGATATCAAAATAGCAGGACAGCGCACCGCTGATCTTCTGCGGATTTACAATGGTAGTATATCCGTCGATCACGCCCTTTTCCTCCAAAGCCTGAATTCTGCTTTTCACCGCTACCCTGGAGATTCCTACCGCCTCTCCGATGTCCGAGTAGGACATGCGGGCGTTTTTGATAAGCAGCTCCACAATTTTTCTGTCCAGTTCATCCAATCCGTTTAAAAACATATGGTTCTCCTTTTTTCTTTCTCCGTTTATCATAGCCCTTTCAGGAAAAAAAAGTCAACAGAATGAAGAACTTCCGTTGACAGTTTTTTCATTTCGCCTTATTATTATTCCGAAACGTAATTTTAAACTTACATTTTGTTATATTTACGGAGGCATTGCTGTTATGAATCAGGATCTCACCCGAGGCCCCATAGTGCGGACCCTTCTTCTTTTTGCTCTTCCCATGATTCTGGGAAATCTGCTCCAGCAGCTTTACAATGTGGCCGATACGCTGATCGTAGGACGCTTTCTGGGAGCGGACGCCTTGGCGGCGGTAGGCTCTTCCTACACTCTGATGACTTTTCTCACCTCCATATTTCTGGGGCTGTGTATGGGGAGCGGCGCCGTCTTTTCCATCCGATACGGTGCGGGCGATACGGAGCGGCTTAAATCCGGCATTTTCGTCTCCTTTGTGCTGATCGCCGGTCTGACCCTCCTGCTCAGCTGCGCCGTCTTTCTTCTCATCGATCCGATTATGGGGTTTTTAAAGGTTCCCGACGCTGTCTATCCTCTGATGCGCAGCTACCTGTGGATCATTTTTACCGGTCTGCTGGCCACCTTTCTCTACAACTATTTTTCCTCCCTGCTGCGGGCTCTGGGAAATTCCGTCGTTCCTCTGCTGTTCCTGGCCGTTTCCGCCGTGCTGAACATCATTCTGGACCTGGTCTTTGTGCTGGCATTCCGCCTGGGAGTGGAGGGAGCTGCCGCTGCCACCGTGATCTCCCAGTATGTATCCGGCATCGGGATCTGCGGCTACACCCTGCTCCGTTTTCCCCATGTCCGCCCCCAAAGGCGCCACTGCCGCCTGTCAAGGGAAGTGGTGAATGAAATCGCCCAGTTTTCCGTCCTCACCTGTCTTCAGCAGTCGGTGATGAATTTCGGCATTCTTATGGTACAGGGACTGGTCAACAGCTTTGGAACGGCTGTCATGGCAGCCTTTGCCGCCGCCGTGAAAATCGATTCCTTCGCCTATATGCCTGTCCAGGACTTCGGCAATGCCTTTTCTACCTTTGTGGCCCAGAATTACGGCGCGGGAAAAAGAGATCGAATCCGGGAGGGAATTCGGGCCGCCGCCTGTTCTGCCATTGGCTTCAGCCTCTTTGTATCCGCCCTGGTGGTCACGTTTGCCCGGCCGCTTATGATGATCTTCGTGGATCCGGCGGAAACGGAGATTCTGTCCATCGGCGCGGGATATCTGCGGGTGGAGGGAGCCTTCTACTGCGGCATCGGCTGCCTGTTTCTTCTCTACGGCTTCTACCGGGCCGTGAGAAAGCCGGGGATGAGCGTGGTTCTCACGGTCATTTCTCTGGGTACCCGGGTAGCGTTGGCCTACGCCCTTTCCTCCGTTCCGGCCTTCGGCGTATACGGAATCTGGTGGTCCGTTCCCATCGGCTGGTTCCTGGCGGACGCTGTGGGAATTCTCTGCTGCCGTTTCCGGAAACACTCCGCATACTGAAAAAGGCAGGGATCTCTCCCTACCCTTCCAGCCCTTCGTCCGTCATCAGATCCGTCCCGTCGGCAGCGGCCGTAGCCAGCTGGTCGCACCGTTCATTTTCCGGGTGACCCGCATGGCCCTTGACCCAGATAAAAGTAACCTGGTGAGGTTCCTTTGCCTTCAGCAGCCGCTGCCAGAGATCAATGTTTTTTACCGGCCCGCTTCTGCCTCGCTTCCACCCGTTTTTTATCCAGCTGTCGATCCAGTGCTGATTGAACGCGTCCGTCAGGTATTTGGAATCGGAATAAAGCTCCACCTGGCAGGGGCGGTTCAGCGCCTCCAGACCGACTATGGCAGCCAGCAGCTCCATGCGGTTGTTGGTAGTCCGCACAAAGCCTCCTGACAGCTCCTTTTTATGCAGCACGCCCTGTGAGTCGGTAAAATGCAGGATGGTGCCGTAGCCGCCGGGGCCGTCGGGATTTCCCCTGGCCGCACCGTCGGTAAAAATCTGTACTCTTGTCATCATTTCTTCTGTCTCCTGTCTGTGTCAGCGGTCCCACTTGTCGCAGAGGGCCTGAATCTGATCCGCAAATTTTGCCAGATCTTTGTTTGCCCCGCCCTCGTTGTGACGGATCACTGCCAGCAGACGCTCTCCCGCAGCCAGCAGTCTGGCGTAAACGCCCTCGGCCTTCCGCACCGCAGGCTTCTTCTCCTTTTCCGTAGGCACGCCCTGAGTCACGGTCAGCCATACGCCTGCCGCCAGGTCAAATTCCGACCCGGAAAACGGCGCCTCTGCGTCAAAATGAAAGTTTGTCCTCAGATTTTCCGCAAAAATGCTGCAGACCTGGTCATCTCCGTGCACCAGGAAAACCTTTGCGGGCTTTTTCCGGAAAGCGGACACCCATTCGATCAGCCCGTCCCGATCCGCATGTCCGCTGATGCCCTCGATCTGCTCAATGTGGGCGCGGACCTCTATTTCCTCACCGAACAGTCTGACCTTCGTTCCTCCGTCGATCAGGGTTCTTCCCAGAGTACCCACGGCCTGGTATCCGGCAAACACTACCGTACATTCCGGTCTCCACAGATTGTGCTTCAGATGATGGCGGATCCGTCCGGCGTCGCACATGCCGGCAGCGGAAATAATCACTTTCGGAACCTGGTCAAAATTGATATTTTTAGATTCGTCGCTGGTAATGGACAGCTTCAGCCCTTTGAAGGAAATGGGGTTGATCCCCTGTTTCACCAGCGCTTCCGTCTCCTCGTCATAACAGTCCATCA
>CALWEP010000138.1 GCA_944377325.1 uncultured Lachnospiraceae bacterium | reverse complement strand
CCGGGAACGGCTTTCGGCGACAGCGGAGAAGGATTTCTCAGACTGTCCTACGCCTACTCCCTGGAGAGCCTGAAGCAGGCTTTGGACCGGATCCGCCGTTTTGTGGAAAAACTGGAAGCGGAACAGGGATTGAGGTGACGGAAGATGAATATCGTACTGTATGAGCCGGAAATGCCGGCCAATACGGGAAATATCGGGCGCACCTGCGTGGCGACCAATACCAGGCTTCACCTTATCGAGCCTTTGGGCTTCCGCCTGAATGAAAAGGACATTAAGAGGGCGGGACTGGATTACTGGCCCAAGCTGGATGTGACCGTTTACAGCGATTATAAGGACTTTCTTGAGCGAAATCCCGGGGCTAAGATCTATATGGCCACCACGAAGGCGCAGAAGGTTTATACGGAGGCGTCATATGAACCGGACTGCTTTATCATGTTCGGTCCGGAGAGCCGGGGAATTCCGGAGGAGATTCTTCTGGAAAATCAGGAAACCTGCGTTCGGATTCCCATGTGGGGAGATATCCGATCCCTGAATCTTTCCAATTCCGCAGCGATCGTCCTCTATGAAGCGCTGCGCCAGAACGGTTTCGATCATATGCGGCTGCAGGGAAGCCTTACAAAATATGAATGGAAATAAGCGAAAGAACAGGCGGAGGCCTGTTCTTTCGCTATAAAACGGCTATTTTTCTCTCCGTACTCTTTGGAAGGGAAAAGAGATGGTTCTAAACTGACGGACCTCTCCTGCCACGTCCTTGTAGCGGTAAACGCTCAGCAGCAGTCCGCAGAAGCTGTAGGTCAGGACGGAGGCCCTCAGTCCGTAGGAGAAAAAGGGCATATAAGTCTGAGAAATGACCGCGATCCCGCAGTTTGCCAGAATATAATGAACGCTCTCGGCAATGAACACGCAGCTGCAGCCCAAACTGATCATTTTTCCCAGCTCGTTATTTGTTCGGAAGGAAAGGCGGATTCCCCGAAAAGAGGCTGCCAGAAGGGCCGCTGCCGCTGCGGCTCCCGCTCCTATGCCATAGCTGGAAACAATAAAGATAAAAATGTAGTCCATATGAACGGAAGAAAAAAACTCTGCGGCAGAATGACCGGAGCTGCCCCACAGGGGGCAGGAAAAAAGAAGCCTTAAAGCCTGAGCGGCCTGGAAGCTGCGGCTTTCTCCGGGAACTCCCGAGAGAAAGGACAGGCTGTTTAGCAGCCGCGCATACTGGTAGGGCTTCAGCCCTTCTGCCAGGAACCATACTGCCGGCAGCAGAAAGAAGACGGCTTGGATCAGAATCAGAGTGCGCCGCCCGGTGATCTGAAACCATCCTCTGTTTACGGCCCAGGCGGTCATGATCAGGAAGATTATGGAGGAAAACAGAGGCACATTGAAGACGCCGGTGGCCCAGATGCCCAGAATTTCCGTTGCTGCAAAAAGGGTCAGGCACTGAAGCAGCCCTCTGATTCCTTTCAGGCGGAAGCGGTACAGAATGCCGGAAAATATGGGGATATAGAGATAAAAAGTAAGCTGAGCGTAGCTTCGGCTTCCGGCGATCACCATGCCGAACAGGCCGGCATACAGAAAATAAATGGAAAGAATGCCCCAGCAAAGCAGAGAATATCTGCCCACTGCGGTAAAATCCATAAAATATACGGCAGCCATGATGAAGAGGCCCAGGGCGGTGGAGGCGCAGTGGCGCAGAAAAGAGGAAGCTGCGGCTCCTTCCTGCAACGTCCCGGTGATCTGATACTGGACAAACAGACTGATCAGACTTAGGAGTACAACAAAAATAAGAAACCTCCAATCTGTTCTGGGACGGTGGATTCGATCCAGATCCGCCCCTACGGCCACCGGGTCGCCCATCTGCCGGATGCTTTCCGCCATGGCTTCTTCTTCCGTCATTCCAGACGCCATAAGAGCTTCTTTCTGGTCTTCAATGTGAGCCTTCAGCTCGGCTGCAACCATCTCTCTGGCTTTGCGGCACCGGATCTGAGCGGTAAGCGTATTCAAATATTCAGACAGACCCATAGGCAGCTCCCTGACGGTTCAAGATACGGGAAACGGCTTCGGCATATTGGTTCCATTCATTTTCCTTCTGCTTCAGAAGCTTCCGTCCGTCTTTGGTAATGCGGTAGTACTTTCGGGTTTTTCCGGAAACATCCTCCTCCCGGCAGGTGAGACAGCCTTGGGATACGAGAGTATGAAGGAGAGGATACAGGGTTCCGGCCTTCAGCTCAAATACATTTTCCGAACGGCGGGACAGAGTTTCAATCATTTCATAGCCGTACATTTCTTTCTCTGACAGCAGCTTCAGAATCAGCAGGGAAGTGCTGCCGGAAATAAGGCTTTTGTCAATGGGCATACCCACACCTCCTTATATAGATTATCGATATAATCATTATATATTGATAATCTATATAAGTCAATAGAAAAGAGAGGGAGAATATCGTCCTCCCTCTGTCTTATGAATTGGAGGCCTTGGGAAGGCTGAAGATAAATTCCGTTCCCACGCCCTCTGTGCTGATTACGTCAATATTTTCTCCATGGGCCTGGATAATTTCCTTTACGATGGAAAGTCCCAGACCGGTGCCTTTTTTATCCTTGCCCCGGGACAGATCGCTTTTGTAGAATCTTTCCCAGATCTTTTTCAGACTGTCCTTCGGAATCCCGATGCCGGTATCCTTTACGGAGACGAATACCTTTTCGTAGCGGACGGAGGACTGAATATATATGACGGAGCCGTCATGGCTGAACTTGATGGCGTTGTCGATGAGGTTGTAGAGAACCTGCTGGATTTTGCCCAGATCCGCATGAACCATCTCCGACTGGGCGGAGAAGGTAAGGTCAAAGGTAATTCCTCGGGCACTGCAGGTTCCCTCAAAGGAAGCCGCCGTATCCTTGATTACCCGGTTGATGTCGAAATTGGAGCGGGAGAGGTAGCCTTTGCTGTCCAGGGAATTCAGAGTGAGCATTCCCTGAGTCAGCTTGTTCAGCCGTTCTGTTTCCGCAATGACCCGCTTCAGATACTTCTCCTGCATTTCAGGAGGAATCGTACCGTCGATAATGGCTTCCAGATATCCCTTGATGGAGGTCAGGGGGGAGCGGAAGTCATGGGAGACGTTGGCGACGAAGGTCCTCTGGTACTCTTCCATCTTGTTCAGCTCTCCCGACATATAATTCAGGGTGGCGGACAGATAGCCCATTTCATCCTGGGAGTCCACCCGAATTTTATAGTTCAGGTTTCCGGCCGCATATTCGTTGGCTCCCTCTCTTATTTTGACCAGAGGGATATATACAACCTTGGTAAACAGCAGCAGGATGATGAGAGACAGCCCGTAGAGGATGGCGGCGGTGATGTAGGTCAGATTCAGTACGCCGGTCCGCAGGTTCTGTATCTCGCTTATGGGCATATGGATCAGAACGTAGCCGTAAGTGGTGTAGTTTCCCGTAATGGGTGAGGATACGGTAAGCATATCCTGGGAGAACATCTGATAGTAGCGCCCTACGGTGTAAGGATTTTTCCCTGCGGCGGGGTCAAAACCGGGAATGGCATCTCCCCGGCTGTAACGTCCGCTGGTATCCAGAATCAGAGAGCCCTGCCGGTCGATCAGCCAGATGGAAGAGTTAAACAGAGACGCGGCGGCGGCTATGCTGGAATCCTCCTCCGACGTGTCTCCCTTTCCCACCCGGTAAAGCTCGCTGTAGTGGGAGGCAATTTTGGTGGCCTCGTCATACAGAGACTCAGCCTGACGCTCCAGGAGATAGTCATAGATCATCTGCGAGGAAACGGTGGAGATGGCAAAAAAACCCAGCAGGCCGAAGATCAGGTAGCCCATCAGGAATTTTGCATATAAGGAGTGAAGCTTCATCACTTTTTCACCTCGAATTTATATCCGATTCCCCATACGGTAGTCAGCGCCCAGCCGGCGTGATCCTTGATTTTTTCCCGCAGACGTTTGATGTGTACGTCCACAGTCCGGGTATCTCCCACGTATTCGTAGCCCCAGATATGGTCCAGCAGCTGCTCTCTGGTAAATACCTGATTGGGTGAGGAGGCCAGAAAGTATAAAAGCTCCAGTTCCTTGGGAGGCATTTCCACCGAGTGCCCCTTATAGAGCACAGAATAGTTGGTCAGGTTGACCACAAGGTCGGGATACTCCACATACTCGCCCTGCTGCCCTCCGGCGGAGGAGGCAGGGGCCGGCTGCTGCTGATAACGGCGGAGCACGGCCTTGACTCTGGCAACCAGCTCCTTGGAATCAAACGGCTTGATCATATAGTCATCGGCTCCCAGCTCCAGTCCCAGGACCTTATCAAAGATCTCTCCCTTGGCGGAGAGCATGATAATAGGCACCTGAGAGGAGGCTCTCAGCTCTCTGCAGACCTGATAGCCGTCAATGCCGGGAAGCATCAGATCCAGCAGCACAATATTGGGCCGGAACTGAGGAAATTCCTTCAGGGCAGCTTCTCCGTCGGCTACGATTTTGGTCTCATAGCATTCTTTCATCAGATAAAGGGAGATCAGCTCCGCGATGTTTTCGTCGTCGTCTACAATCAACACTTTTTGCTTTTCGGCCATACGAATCCTCCTTAAGTAGTCGCTATTTGAATGTCACGATGGTCACGCCTGAGTCGCCTTCCCCGAATTCGCCCAGACGGAATTCCTTTACATATTTTAACTTTTTCAGATGCTTGTGCACGCCGGCCTTCAGAGCTCCCGTTCCCCGGCCGTGAACCACCCGCACCTGGTTCAGGTGAGACAGGTAGGCATCGTCCAGGTACTTATCCAGAACGGGGAGAGCTTCGTCTACAGTCATGCCGATCAGGTTGACTTCCGGAGAGATGGTGCTGGATTTTGACATTTTGATTTTTCCGCTTCCGGTTTTGGAAAGAGTGGGAGCGGTTACTACCGGCTCATCCAAAAGCTCGATATCCTTGATATTCACCAGGGAGCGGAGGATTCCCATCTGTACGTACAGGTCGCCTTTGGCGTTGGGAAGTGTGCTGACGGTGCCGTTCAGATTCATGGTCAGAACCCTTACCCCGTCTCCCACCTTTAAAGACTTGGGAGAAACGGCTTTTTTCGGCTTTTTGGCATTGGCGCCGATGGACAGATCCTTTTCCACGCTCTGCAGCTGCTCTCTCAGTCTGGTGCGCTCTGCCTCCAGCTGCTTTGTAAGTCCGGCAGAATCCCCCAGCTTGTTGATGTTGCGGATGGTGCGGTCGGCCGTTTCCTTGGCTTCCCGAAGAATACGCTGCGCTTCCTCCTTTGCGCTCTGAATCAGGGCGTCGGTGCGCTCGTCCAGACGCTCCGTCTTCTGCCGCAGCTTCTGGCGCAGCCCTTCCATTTCTTTTTTATATTCTTCAATTTCCTGCCGCTCCTTTTCAATGGTCACCCGGTTTTCCTCCAGGTGAGACAGCAGGTCCTCAAAGGTCTCGTCCTTAGCCTCCAGATGGGTTTTGGCGTCCTCGATGATGTAGTCCGGCAGCCCCAGTTTCTGAGAGATGGCAAAGGCGTTGCTCTTTCCCGGAATGCCGATCAGAAGGCGGTAGGTAGGACGCAGTGTTTCCACATTGAATTCGCAGCAGGCATTTTCCACGCCGGGTGTGGTGAGAGCAAAAACTTTCAGCTCGCTGTAATGGGTGGTGGCCATGGTGCGGCATTTCATATTGTGGAGGAATGAGAGAATGGAAATAGCCAGGGCAGCTCCCTCCGTAGGATCGGTGCCTGCTCCCAGCTCGTCGAAGAGGCAGAGGGAATTGGAGTCGGCTTTTTCCAGAATATCCACAATTTTAGTCATATGGGAGGAGAAGGTGCTCAGACTCTGCTCGATGCTCTGCTCGTCTCCGATATCGGCGAAAACATCCTCAAAGACGCCCAGCTGGGAGCCTTCAAAAGCCGGAATATGAAGTCCTGCCTGGCCCATGAGCGTGAACAGTCCCACTGTTTTCAGGGAAACGGTTTTTCCCCCCGTATTGGGACCGGTGACGATGAGCAGGTCGAAATCTTTCCCCAGATGGATATTGATGGGAACCACCTTTTCCGGGTCCAGGAGAGGATGGCGGCCGTCCTTAATATTGATATAATGCTCCCGGTTGAAAACGGGACAGCTGCCTTTGCAGTGCCGGGACAGGGCAGCCTTGGCAAACACGAAGTCCAGGTGAGTCAGGATTTCCAGATCGGTCCGCAGCTCCTCCTGACAGGGAACCAGCTGATTGCTCAGATCTGCCAGCACCGCCTCGATCTCTTTCTGTTCCTGGATCTCCAGGGTGCGCAGATCGTTGTTCAGCTTGATCACGGCCATGGGCTCGATGAATAAAGTGGAGCCGGTGGAAGACTGGTCATGGACCATGCCGGCCACCTGGTTTTTATATTCGGCTTTGACCGGCAGACAGTACCTCCCGTCTCTCATGGTGATTACCGCTTCCTGCAGATAGGAGCGGCTGCCGTTTAATATGGAATTCAGCTGAGAATGGATCCGGTCCTGGATGGTTTTCATGGAACGGCGCACATGACGGAGTCCGGGGCTGGCGTCATCGCTCACCTCGTCTTCCGAGAGAATGCACCGCTTGATTTCGCTGTTGACGGGAGTAAGGGGTTCCAGAGCCTCAAACAGCTCTTCCAGGGAATCCGGAGGAAGCTCCGAATCCTCATGGCGTCCGTAGGCCTTTACGCGAGCGGAGGCAGTGAGCAGCGAGCTGACGGAAAGCAGCTCCGGAATGCTTAAAGAGCTGCCGATGTCCAGCCGTTTCAAAGAGTCCCTGATATCCCGGATTCCGCCGAAGGAAACGGTGCCTTTCTGCCGTATTCTGGTGACGGCGTCTGTGGTCTCCGTCTGATTTCTGATGATCTCCTCATAATCCGATGAGGGAACCAGGTCGCGGCAGAGTTTCTTGGCCGGCTCCGAGGCGGCATAGTCAGTCAGCCGCTCTATGATCTTATCGTATTCTAATACCTGTAATGCTTTTCGATTCATATTCAGTCACCTGTAAACCTTTTTTAACAAATAGAGTATAGCAAAAAACAAATTGAATTCCTAGAGCTTTCCGAAAGCAATTTTCTTACGTTTCCGTGAATTTCCAAGGCCGGAGAAATCCCACGGGGCGCAGGGAAGGGGGGAATGGAAATCCGTCTTGCATAAATGGTGGCAGAAACGTATAATAAGGGTATAATTTTTACAGGTCATGGCAGACCATGTCCTTTCCTGAGGAGGTGCTTTATGCCAGAGTTAAATGGGCCGGATAAAGAGGCTGAGGATAAACGCCAGTTTATAAAAGAAAAAATAGTGAGGCAGCCTCTGACCGGCAGACAGATCGCCCGTCAGGCGGCTCTGGTCTGCGGTTCTGCCGCTGTGTTCGGAGTGATTGCCGCGGCCGTATTTGCCTTGACCTCCCCCTATTTCCGGAGCTTTTTGGGAAATGGAAACGGGACGGAAAGCACGGCTGTGAGCATTCCGCGGGACGAGACCTCGGCATCGGCAGCGGAGGAGGCATCTCAGGCTGATCAGCAGGAGGAACCCATCCAGCAGCAGGTGGAGGATGCCGTTTCCAGCTATCGGTTTACCATGGAAGATTTCAGCCGCATGGTAGCCCCCGTGAAAGAGATTGCCCAGAAGGCGGATAAGGGAATCGTAACGGTTCACTCCGTGCGCCATGAGACGGACTGGTTTAACAATCCTGTGGAGAACACGGGCTTCTTTGCCGGGGCCCTTATTGCGGAGACGCCCACAGAGGTTCTGATTCTGACCACGGAGGAGGCGGTGGAGGCGGCAGACGCCATTCGAGTGACCTTCTATGACGGTACGGAAGCGGCGGGAACGAAAAAGCAGACCGATCAGGTCAGCGGCATGTCTGTGGTCAGCGTGAGCAGAACGGATATATCTGAGGATACGGAAGCCAAAATGGAGATCCTTACCTTGGGAAATTCCTATCAGATGAAGATGGGAGATGTGGTGATGGCAGTAGGCAGTCCTCTGGGAGTGGTTCACTCTTTGGACTACGGGACGCTGGGCTATGTGGCAAAAAGCGTTCCGGTAACGGACGGAAGCATCCGGGTGCTGTATGCGGATATTAAGGGGAATGCGCCTATGGGGACATTCCTGATCAACACCGCAGGGGAGATCGTAGGCTGGGTAGAAGAGCAGTATAAGAGCGAAGCCATGCAGGATGTGACGGCTGCGGCCGGAATTTCCGACTATAAAGGGATCATTGAAAAAATGAGCAACGGCCGGGGGGCCGCTTATCTGGGAATCCAGGGGCAGGACATTACGGCGGAAATGGAGAAGCAGGGCCTGCCGTCAGGGGTGTATATTGTGGAGGTCACGTCCGGAAGTCCGGCCTATCAGGCGGGGATCCAGAACGGCGACATTCTGAAGCGGATCGGATCCGGTGAAGTGAGTACGGTGAAAGAACTCCAGACCAGGATCGAAAATATGGAGCCCGGCGCTGCCGTTGTCATTACAGTAATGCGGAAGGGAATTGACGAATATAAAGAACTGGAATATGAGGTAACTGTGGGAGCCAGGTAGCAGCCTGGCTTCCCCTGTCATCGGAGACGGTGACTCTCATAAGGAGTTGTTTATATAATACAGACATAACAGAAACGAAAAAGGAGAGCAGAAATGAAGTATATCGGTACATTCAGGGAAGGAATGCACGTATCAGACGTATATTTATGCAAAACTAAGCAGATTGCCCTTACAAAGGCCGGAAAGGAGTACGGCAGTCTGATTCTTCAGGACAAGACCGGCACGGTGGACGCCAAGATCTGGGATCTGGGTTCACCGGGAGTGGGAAATTTTGAGGCGCTGGATTACGTATATGTGGATGCGGACGTGACGGTTTTCCAGGGAACCAATCAGCTGAACGTGAAGAGAATCCGCCGGGCGGAGGACGTGGAGTACATACCGGAGGATTATCTTCCCGTATCTTCCAAGAGCATTGACGGGATGTATGAGCAGCTTCTGTCCTATATCCGCTCCATGAAAAACAAGAATCTGAAGGAGCTGGCGGAAAGCTTTTTTGTGGAAGACAAACGGTTCGTTAAGGAATTTAAAGCCCACTCCGCGGCAAAAAGCGTCCATCACGGCTTTGTGGGGGGACTCCTGGAGCATACCCTGAGCGTGGTTCAGCTCTGCGATTTTTTTGCAGGACACTATCCTGCCTTAAACCGTGACCTGCTGCTGGCGGCGGCGATGTTCCATGATATCGGAAAGACAAAGGAACTGTCCAATTTTCCGGAGAATGACTATACGGATGCGGGGCAGCTTTTGGGCCACATTGTAATCGGCTCCCAGATGGTGATGTCCCGGATTGAGAAAATGCCCGCCTTTCCCCAGAAGCTGGAAGCGGAGCTGGTGCACTGCATCCTTGCCCATCACGGGGAGCTGGAGTACGGTTCTCCGAAAAAGCCGGCCCTTTTGGAGGCTCTGGCCCTGAACTTTGCAGATAATACGGATGCGAAAATGGAAACCATGCTGGAGGCCTTGGGAGGGGCCGGAGACAATAAGGGCTGGCTTGGATTCAACCGGTTCCTGGACAGCAATATCAGAAAGACAGAGGGCTGATAAAAAAGTGGAGATGAAGAAGAACGACCTGTTTGAAACGGTGATCCTGGATATGAGCGAGGACGGGGCCGGGATCGGGAGAACGGACGGCTACACCTGGTTTATTAAGGACACGGTTATGGGAGACCGGGTGGAAGCCAGCGTGATGAAGATGAAAAAAAATTACGGTTTCGCCCGCCTGGTACGGATTCTGGAGCCGTCTCCCCAGCGCATTCCGGAACGCTGCCCGGTGGCCAGACAGTGCGGAGGCTGCCAGCTTCAGGCCATGAGCTATGAAGAGCAGCTGAAGTTCAAAGAAAGGAAGATCAGGAATCACCTGAGCCGTCTGGGGGGGCTTCCGGAGGATGAGATCCCCATGGAGCCGGTGATGGGGATGGAAAATCCCTGGAGATACAGAAACAAGGCTCAGTTTCCTTTCGGCAGGAATAAGGACGGCCGGATTGTTACCGGCTTTTACGCGGGAAGGACTCATTCCATTATCGAGCATGAGGACTGTCTGCTGGGAATTGAAGAAAATAAAGAAATTCTTGAAATAATCAAAAATTTCATGGAAGAATACAATATAGAGCCTTACAGCGAGGAGGAGCATAAGGGCTTGGTCCGCCATGCGCTGATCCGGAAAGGCTTTGCCACGGGGGAGCTGATGGTCTGCCTGGTGATCAACGGCAGAAGCCTGCCCCGGAGTCGGGAGCTGACGGAACGTCTGTGCAGGATTCCCGGCATGACCAGCATTTCTCTTTCCGTGAACAGGGAAAAGACCAACGTGATCATGGGAACGGAGATTTTGAATTTATACGGTCCGGGCTTTATTGCCGACTGCATCGGAGATGTGAAATACAGGATTTCTCCTCTGTCCTTCTATCAGGTGAATCCGGTACAGACCGGAAAGCTTTACGAGACCGCTTTGGAATTTGCCGGACTGGAGGGCGGGGAGACCGTGTGGGATCTCTACTGCGGCATCGGCACTATTTCCCTGTTTTTGGCCCGGAAGGCGGGGAAGGTCTGCGGAGTGGAGATCGTGCCCCAGGCCATTGAGGATGCCAGGGAAAATGCCCGGTTAAACGGAATGAAAAACGTGGAGTTTTTTGTGGGAAAGGCGGAGGAGGTACTGCCGGAGCAGTACGAAAAAAATCACATCCGGGCGGATGTGATCGTGGTGGACCCTCCAAGAAAGGGCTGTGATGAAAAGTGTCTGGAGACCATAGTGAAAATGGAGCCTAAGCGGCTGGTATACGTCAGCTGTGATTCCGCCACCTTGGGACGGGATGTGAAGTATTTGAGAGAAAAAGGCTTTAAGGTAGAGCGGGTAAGGGGCTGCGATATGTTCGGCTGGTCCACTCATGTGGAAACGGTGCTTCTTATGACTCGCTGAGACTGCGCTTGGATTTTCCGGATATTGGCCGGAAACGCAGAACGGTTCACGGAAACATTCTTTCCAGAAGCCCCTTTTTTTGCCGGATCAGTTTTCCGAGCACAGCCGTTTCTTCCAGAAGCTGCCGGCGGGCCAGATCGTTCGTACGGGCCATTTCCTCCTGAACGGAGAGAGGCGGAAGGGGAACGGAAACGGACAGGAGATGTTCCGGCTTTACGGACATTCGCTCATAAACGGTTCCCTCCTGAAAACGCAGGGCTTGGGAGATGAATTCCTGCCGGGTGACCAAAAGCTCCGCAAAGCCCGGATGAACGCCGGGATTCACGGAAAAGGTTACGTATATGGGAGAAAAGATGCCGTCAGTGAGCCGGTTCCGGCAGATCACGCCGAATTTCAGGTTGGCGGGATTATAGCAGATATCGTCTGTGCGGGTGATTTTATAGACTTTGTCCGGGGTTTTCACCAGGAAATCCCGGTCATACCGGGGGGATTTGTGGATAATTCCTTCTTTGGTAAGGGAGAGGTGTGGATAAGCCTCTCCTTTTTTTGCGTATTCCTTCCGTTCTGTCAGAATGGAGGAAAGGGGGCGGCGCGTTCGGTGTCCTTCTGCTTCCAGACTGCGGAACAGCTCCTGAAGGATCCCCTCTCTCCGTTTTTCCAGACTGCGGATGAGCTGACGCTGAGTTTGGATTTCCTCATCGGCAGTGCGGAACAGGCCGGCAATCATTTGCTGCTCCTCAAGGGATGGAATGGGGAACGGGACGTCAGCCAACAGCTTCCAGTCAGCCCGGGGCATACGGGTGCCGGTGGTGGAAATCACGGCTTTCCGGAAGCGGGAGGTCTGAACCAGCTGAAACAGGAAGGCATTGTCTGCCAGGATTCCGTCAAAGACCCAGATTTCCTGGGAGCAGACTCCGTCAAAATCCGGCCGGGCAAATTTATGCAGGTTCGGGCGGAGCTTGCCGAACAGAACCTCTCCGGCTTGGAAGAAGGTTTTGGCCGTAAGGGAATGGGAGGCAGTCTCCCACCCCAGGATCCTTCCCGTTTCCGATTCCAAATGCTCCAGGCCGATGCAGGGAAGAGAGCCGGCCTGAAGGGGGACGGGAGAGCGGTTTGTTTTCAGCGCGGCGATCCGGCGGAAGGGGAATGGCTTCCAGTCCTCGGAAAACTCCGGAAACCGCAGGGGAGGGTTGTTCATCATTGTCATGGGTTGTTCTCCTCGCAGGGAAATTTATGAAAAGGGCCGCAGTCCCAGTCTGGACAACTGAGCCTGCATTTCCTGTTCCAGCTGAGCGGCCCGAATCCGATGCGCAGTCAGTTCCTGCCGTACCTGGGTCAGGTCAACGGGAGCTTCTTTTTCCGAAGTATCCACATACCGTGAGATATTCAGGCTGAAATCCTGACCTTTAATTTCAGAAAGGGGAACGGCCCTGGAAAAACGATCCCGGTCAGTCCATTCCCGGCAGGCAGAAACGATACGATCAATATCTTCTTCCGAAATGGAATTCATTTTCCTGCCGGGTACGAAACTGAGAGAGGCGTCTATAAACAGAACGGAATCGGGTCTGCGCCTGTTTTTCGCCAGGACCAGACAGCACACGGGGATAGGAGTGCCGTGAAAACAGCCGGGAGGAAGTCCGATAACGGCTTCCACCACATTCAGATCCCGGATCAGGTGTGCGCGGATCTCCTTCTCGGCTCCGCCCCGAAACAGGATGCCGTGGGGCAGCAGAACAGCGGCCCGTCCGCAGTCCTCCATGTGGTAGACAATATGCTGAACGAAGGCAAAATCCTCATAGGATTTAGGGGCCAGACGGCCTGCTCCGGAAAAACGCGGATCCTTCAGGAAGCTTGGGTCAGAGCTCCATTTCTGGGAATAGGGCGGGTTGGCCACCTGAACGGAAAATTTCATTTCTCCCAATTGGTCGCAGGAAATGGTATCTTCCGGATAAAAATGGAAATTTTCACAGGGAATGCCGTGGATGATCATATTCATACGGGCCAGATTGTAAGTGGTCCGATTGGTTTCCTGACCGTAAAAAGGGCCGGAGAACCTGCCTCCCGTTTCCCGAATCAGTTCCAGGAGCATAGAAGCGGAGCCCATGGCGGGATCGCAGGCGGAAGAAATGCGCTCCATTCCCAGGCATGCCAGCCGGGCGCAGAGACGGGAGAAGGCAGAAGGAGTGAAAAATTCCCCGCCTTTTTTGCCGGCGTCGGAGGCGAACAGTCCGATCAGGATCATGTAGGCCGTGCCCAGCACATCCATGGCGGTATTCTCCGTGTCAAAGGGAATGGCGCCGATCTTTGAGAGAATGGCTGCCGTCAGCCGGCTGCGCTGCGTTTCATTTCGTCCCAGCTCCGGATCCTGCAGATTCATGGAGTCAAAAATGCCTTCAAAAGCGCTGCGGCCTGCGGGAGACAGGGGAGAGTCGGCAATGGAACGGACCGCTTCCTCCAGCTTCCCGACGGAGAACGTTCCCTGCTCAATTCGGGAAATCATGGAAGAAAACAGAAAAGGAGGTTCGATCACATAGCCCAGATGCTTAAGAGACCACGCTTTGAAAGCGGAGGGATCCCGGAGAAACAGATCCTCATAGGAAGAGCCGGGAGCCAGACCGGCCGGGAGTTTTTTTTCTGCGCGCCGGGAGAGGCAGCGGTAGAAGATCATACCCAGGATATAGTCCTTAAATTTGGAGGCATCCATATTTCCGCGCAGATCATTGGCGATGGACCAGAGCCGGGCGGAAAGCTCCGAAGCTTGAGCAGGAACAGAAGATGGGGAACCGTGGGAAGTTGTCATAACAAATACCAGCCTTTTTTGAGAATCGGGCCATCCGATTATAAAAAGATTCCGGGGATGGGACCGGTTTTTCTACCATGATAGCACAGATAAAAGGAGATTTCAAAAAATATTGGAGAAGCCTTTGCTGCAGCGGTTATGTTTCTTAAAAAAAACTTGAACATTTTCCGGCGGAATTATAGTCTTTAAGAAAGTACGGCTTTAATGCTTGATACAAGGGGGATAATTGAGTATGAAAGATTTCACACCTAAGCTCTTTCTCTGTCTGAAAGAGTATTCCGGGGAGCAGTTTGCCAGAGACGTTGTTTCCGGCGTGATCGTGGCGATCATTGCCCTTCCGCTTTCCATTGCTCTGGCTCTGGCTTCCGGAGTTGCGCCGGAACAGGGCCTCTATACGGCGATTGTGGCAGGCTTCCTGATTTCATTTTTTGGGGGAAGCCGGGTGCAGATTGCCGGCCCTACCGCGGCATTTGCGTCCATTGTAGCCGGGATTGTGGCGAGAAACGGAATGGAAGGCATGGCAGTAGCCACCATTCTGGCCGGAATCATTCTGGTTCTCATGGGAGTGCTCCGGCTGGGGAGCATGATCCGGTTTATTCCGTTTACCATTACCACCGGATTTACCGCCGGAATCGCGGTGACCATTGCCATCGGTCAGATAAAAGACTTTCTGGGCCTGACTTTTCAGAACTCGCCGGTGGAGACCATGGAAAAGCTGGAAGAGGTGATCCGCTGCATCGGAACGTGGAATACGGCGGCCTTTGCTTTGGGCCTGGCCTGCCTGGCCATTCTGATCGTCTGTCCCAGGATTCCGCTGATCGGAAAGATTCCGCCGTCTCTGATTGCTGTGATGGCGTCCGGAGCGGCGGTAAAGGCATTTGACCTGCCTGTAAATACCATCGGAGATCTGTATACGCTTTCCGCCGCCCTGCCGCCTTTTCATATGCCGGCCGTAAACCTCGGCGTAATCCGGACGGTGCTGCCGGACGCCTTTACGATTGCCGTTCTGGCCGCCATTGAATCTCTGCTGTCCTGCGTGGTGGCGGACGGCATGATCGGAGATAAGCACAATTCCAATGCGGAGCTCATCGCTCAGGGAATCGGAAATGCCGCTTCCGCCCTGTTCGGCGGAATTCCCGCTACCGGCGCAATTGCCCGTACGGCAGCCAACATCAAAAACGGCGGCCGGACTCCCGTGGCAGGTATGGTTCACGGAGCGGTGCTTCTGCTGATCCTGGTGCTGCTTATGCCCTATGCCGCCCTCATCCCTATGCCGGCCATTGCCGCCATTCTGTTTATGGTGGCATATAATATGAGCGGCTGGCGGGTATTTGCGGAGACGGTAAAAACCTCTCCCAAAAGTGATGTGGTTGTGCTGGCCCTTACTTTTTTCCTTACGGTGGTGTTTGATCTGGTGGTAGCCATTGCGGTGGGGCTGATTCTGGCTTCTCTCCTTTTTATGAAGAGAATGTCCGACGTGGCAGATGTGAAGGAATGGGATTATCTGGACTCCTATGAAGAGGGAAGCGACCAAAAACGGCTGATGCCTGTTCCCGATCATGTGATGGTATTTGAGATCACCGGTCCCATGTTCTTCGGAATTGCGGACAAGATTCAGGAACTGCCTGTGGGAGAGGAAAAAACGGTTATGATCCTTCGCATGCGCAGCGTGCCGGCCATGGACATTACCGCCCTCAACAGCCTGAGAAAGCTGGCAGCGTTCTGCAGGAAGAAACAGGTGCGCCTTGTGTTTTCCCATGTGAATGCCCAGCCTATGAAGGTAATGAAAAAATCCGGTTTTTATGCGGAAACGGGAGAAGAAAATTTCCGTTCCTGCATAGAGGATGCCCTTGCCTATGCGGAGACGCTGAAATAAAGAGGGACTTTTCTTGACACCGGCCTCATATCTGTGCTATTCTAAATCACGTTGCAGAGCCCATAAAACCAAGGTCTTTCCGGGCCTGCCGCCGATTCCCGGCGTAAAATGAATCGAGTGTTCGAGACCTTCCACTCGTAAAACAAAACTTTGAAATTAGTACATTTATCATAGTTTAAGAAAGCCTGGAAACATAGCGTTTCTGGGCTTTTCTTTTTTATAGTGGTTTATCATTATTTATGCAAAGTGGTACTGTTATTGTACTAAGTCTTATCATTCTGCTTTTTTGAAATTTCTTCTATTTCTTGATCAAGTCACCTTTTAAGGAAGAACGGACGGCTTCTTGCAAACTCTATCCCCGGTCATTCTACGATTTTTCATCGGGTACGGGCGGAGATGTTATCCGCTTTGCCTCTGCCGTTCTGGGCTTGAACAACTGGGAGGCTTGCCGTTATCTCATCGAGGCGTTTTCCCTGCCCTTCTCTCTATCAGGTTCAGCTGATAACCGGGAGCAGATACAACAGAAGCAACGGGAGAGGCAGCGGCGGCAGGAGAGAGAACAGCGGTTCAAAGCGGCGTGGGTTGCAGAGGTGGACAGGCTCAAGACCTGGGAAAATATTTACCAGAGGGCCATTGAGGAAAAGATATTCTCGCCCCTGTCCGATCTGCAGGCGTTCACGGTCAGGGAACTGCAAAGGACCACACATGAACTGGACATGCTCTGTATTTATGGAGACCGGAAACAGCAGGAAGAAATTTTGACAGCGGCGGGGTGGACATTATGAACGGCGAAAAGAAAAGGCCTCTGCTAGTCCCCTTATCAAATGTTCAGGAGAAAATGGCTGAATGGCTGGTTCCGGGCTATATGCCGAGGGGGCAGATAAATATATGGGCCGGAGACGGCGGGAGTGGGAAAACAACGGCGTGGTGTGGGCTGGTGGCTGCTATCAGTACAGGGAGTAGGGTATTTTTTGAAAATGATATACCAGATGATTTTACAGGAGATAAACCGGAAAAGGTAATCGTTTTCAGTTCCGAGGATTCTCTGGAATACACACTAAAAGCCAGATTGAGAAAAGCCGGAGCCAATCTGGATAATATTTATTCTGTCAGTCTGAAAGACGAGAGGTTTTCACAGATAAAGTTTAACAGCCGAATTCTGAAAGACCTGATAAGAGAAGTGAGGCCGGCCCTTGTGGTATTTGATCCTCTGCAAGCCTTTATCCCGCCAGAAATTCAAATGGGGCAGCGGAACGCTATGAGGAATTGCCTTAATCCATTAATAGGTCTGGGGGAGGAGTACGGGACAACTTTTCTTATTATCGTACACACCAACAAGCGACAGGGGACTTATGGCAGGAACCGTATAGCAGACAGTGCAGATGTATGGGATATAGCCCGGTCTGTGATGATAGTAGGCCAGACACAGGAAAAAGATATTAGGTACATGTCTCATGAAAAGTGTAATTATGGGGAATTGCAGCCAACAACCCTATTTACAATCAATGACGGAGTGGCAGAGTTTAAGGAGTACACAGACCGCCGGGACGCTGATTTTGTCCGGGAACGTGACTTTGCAGCTTATCAGGCCCCGCAACGGCAGGACGCGGAGAAGTTTATTATTGATTACCTAAAAGGCGGTAAGCAGAACACCGCTGATCTGGATGAGGCGGCGAAAGCAGCAGGGATAAGCAAGAACACTTTGGGGAGAGCAAAAACTAAGCTGCGGGAGCGGAACATTTTAGGCATGAAGTCCGTGGGATACGGACAGGACAAGGCTTTTTATTCGTTCCTGATAGCCAATGATTTTTCTTAAAGGGGTTTTTCCTTGGGGGAGTAAGGAGCAGTAAAGAAGAAAGAGGATGTCCGCAATGCACGGACAAAATAAAGGGTTTGTTCTTATCAGGTCTATTACAGAAAGGACGGTGCAACAGTGGCGGCGACAAATAAAGAGATGGCAATAGAATTTCAGTATTTCGGGGAGGTTTGGACATTTTTTAAAAAGTATTATCATGTACGCTCTGACGATGATTTTTGGGATGCTGTTGTATCAGAAGGCGGAGCCATTGTTCAGAAGTATAGTAATTTGCCACTGTGCAAGGATCTGGTGCTGGCAGTCATTGATGAGTTAGACCGTAAGGGAAAGTTAGAAAAGGGAGAATGCATGTGAGACAATATCGATTTTTAACGGATGACATAAAAAAATATTGAGAAACATGGTTGTGTTGGTAGACAGTCGAGAGAAGAAAAACGGGCATATTCTGGAGTATTTCGCGAAGCAAGGCATAGCCTATCAGGAAACGAAACTGGACTATGGGGATCACAGCTTTTATATTCCGGCAGAGGCAGCAGGCGAGGACATATATTTTCATCGGGATATTGTGATAGAGCGAAAGGCCGGCTTAGAGGAATTATCCGGCAATCTGGCGCAGGAGCGGGAACGATTTGAAAAGGAATTTTTAAGGGCCGGGAATGACGGATGCAAGGTCTATCTGATTGTAGAGGCTCCCGGCGGCTACTCTGATATTATCGGGCATAGATACCGTACAGAAATGGCCCCTTCTGCTTTTGCGGCCTCCCTGAAAACATGGGAACACCGTTTCGGTGCGAATGTGCAGTTTATTGATAAGCAGTATAGCGGCTATCTCATAGCCAGCACATTTACATATTTTGCGCGAGAAACATTAAAATAGCCCCTCTGCCGGGAGCAGGCGAACTCAACAGCAGCAGGGGCGGCGGTCTGGCCTATTTCGATTATACGGGATAGGAGGACGGGACGCAATGCAGGAAATTATATTGGAGCCTAGAAAATATGCAAAGGGGAAATATCTGCGGATTAACTTTATCGCGGTGGAATGGGACAGAGAGCGCAGGGCCTTTGCTGCTATGGTTATGTTTCATAAGACAAGAGACAGGCAGGATAATAAACCGCTGGGCACGATACTGTATGCCGACAATGCGGGAACGCTGTCCAGAATGCTTCAGGAATATAATTTGCTTTATCCCGTCCGGGAAGAAACGGTGATAGGAATACCAGAGCCAGGGGAGGAAATAAGGTGCAGTTCATATTCCGACGGTGCTTATGCCCGTGTGGAGGACTTACGGAAACCTACGGATTGCTCCTAAATATCCCTAAAGCAGCAGGCAATAAGCCGGGGAACCTGAAAAAACCTAAGATATTTCCGGAGGTAGACCGTGGAAAAACGTGGAATTTGGATATATAGAACCTGTCAAAACCTGACTTTTCTGGGTATGAGAACCTTACAAAACCTTACATATTCTGCAAATAGGGGGGCAGCTTAGTAAAACTTAGATGTTTAGTATGGGGGTTAGTTGCAAATAGTGGCAACGGTGGCATGATAGGTATTTCACAGCAAGGTTATTTTTATCAGGTAAGCTTTTTATGCAGCAGGAAACGGAGCGGATCAGGAGCTTTTGGACACGATAACGCGGGGGAGAAAATGCGCAAAAGTGCGCACAAAAAAGAAATAGGTTACACGATACGGGCGCATGAACTCCGAGCGAACTCCGAGAAATTCCGAACAAAAAGATTTAATGAACACGATACACGCAGGAACGTGAAGCGAAAACGAAGCCAGAGAAAAGGAGATTTGAGCATGGATAGATGTACGGAAAATGTAATTGAATTTTTAGAAAACCAGCAGCAGGCCACGGTGACATTTTCGCAGGGGAGGTATAAAACCAGAATACGCAAGCTGGCAGAGGCTAGGCCGGAGGAATGCCAAATTGTAGCTGAGAACAAAGACGGCAGTATATGCGCCCATATTCCTACGGCATGGGTAAGGATAGCGCCGCCGCCTGTGAGAACAGAAGCGCAGAGGGAGGCGAGCCGCCGCAATGCCTTGAAATTCCCCAGTGCGGGGCGTGAAAAAGGGTAAATCCGGCTTGTAATGGCTTTAGGGTATAAATTATAGGGCAGAGGAAATAAGCGGTCATTTTGTCCTTTATGAACCGTGAAAATAGAATAATGTGATTGAGAAGCTCGAACAGATGTGCTATACTCATTTCGTGGAAAGTCAGAGCACATAAAGGCGGCCTACCCTCCTGTTATCGGAGGGGCTAACCCTCCAGACGAAAGAAAGGAGGGCAAGCCAATGATTACATATCCTGAACTGATTCAGTTTTGTACATTCATTGTAGCCCTCGTGGGATTGTGTTATACAATCTTCCGGGGAAA
>CALWEP010000137.1 GCA_944377325.1 uncultured Lachnospiraceae bacterium | reverse complement strand
ACCGTCAGACATGATAATTATTTTAGGATAACATCTGATGAAGGAAGAACACCTTCTTCTGTTATTTAATCATAGAAACTTATTAACCGAGTAGTCTTATTGACTACACCATTACTATACTAGGGGGAATGAGGATGGCCGTCATTTATATATCCTCCACCATGATGTGGAACAGATGTCCGGAAGATATGTTTGATATGACCTACCGTGCCGGACTGGACGGGATCGAGCTTTGGGCGCAGCAGTTTTTTTCCAAAGGCTGGAGAACAGAAGAGTACAGGAGGCTTTCCGCTCTGTATCCGCTGAAAACCTGCGTTCACAGCCAGAGCTGGGATCTGAATCTGGCGTCTATGAACGAGGGAATCAGGAAGCAGTCAGTTCGGGAGGTGAAACGTTCCGTTGAACTGGCTGACGCGCTGGGAGCCTGGGAGGTAACGGTTCATCCCGGGCGCATCACACTTCCCGGAGCGGATATGCCCTATGAGGACTACCTCCACGAGTCTCTCAGAGAGATTCTGGAATATGCGCAGAGATATCGTATCTGCATCTCTCTGGAAATTATGGAGAGGGCTTCCAGGGAATTTGTTACGGACATGGACGGAATGAAGAGCGTATGCAGAGAGCTGTTCGATGATTTTTCCTATACGCTGGATGTAGCCCACTGCGACAGACCGGAGGTGATCTGGGACACCATGGACCGGTGGGGAAGCAGGATTTCCAAAATTCATGTGAGCAACCGAAAAGGCGGCAGGCTCCACACGCTTCTGGAAGACGGGGATTATCCAATGGATGAAATTCTCAGCCGTCTGTCCCGGCGGGGACTTCCCATGGTGATGGAAGGGCTTGATGCTTCCCCGGAATCAGAAGGGGCGCACAGGAACTTTTCATTTATACATTCAATCTTTTACGAAAAAAACGGAGGAGAAAACAATGAATAAGAAAATGACAGGAATGGTTGCAGCCGGAATCACGGCGGTTCTGCTGGCAGGATGCCAAGGAGCGGAGCAGCAGACAGCACAGGCAGGGACGGAAGCACTTTCCGGTACGCTGACGCTGTATACGTCCCAGCCGGAGGCGGACGTGCAGACTCTGATCGACGGCTTCAATGAGAAATGGCCTGAAATTCAGGTAGATGTGTTCCGCTCCGGCACGGAGGAGGTAGTCAGCAAGGTTCTGGCAGAAAAACAGGCGGGCTCAGTGCTGGCGGACGTACTGCTGGTGGCGGACAGCGTGACTTTTGAGACACTGAAGGAGCAGGAGCTTCTGACGGCATATGAATCTCCCGAACTGGAGGGAATCCCGGAGGAGTACATTGACAAGGATCATATGTATACGGGAACCAAGGTGATCACCACGGGGATTGTGTACAATACGGATCTGGTGCGGACACCCCCGGCAGGTTTTTCGGATCTTACGGGAGAGGCATATAAGGACAGCGTGATTATGCCCAGCCCGCTTTATTCCGGGGCGGCTGCCTATAATCTGGGCGTTATGACAAGAACGGAAGGACTGGGCTGGGAGTATTTCCAGGGACTGAAGAACAACGGCGTGACTGTGGATAAGGGAAACGGGGCCGTGCAGAATGCGGTGGTTTCCGGAGAGAAGGCCTGCGGAATGCTGGTGGATTATATGGCGGTCCGCTCTGAAAATGACGGGGCATCCGTAGCGTTTATCTATCCGGAAGAGGGCTCTCCTGCGGTTACGGAGCCGGTGGGAATTGTAAATGGCACCCGCAATGAAGAGCTTGCAAAGGCTTTCGTGGATTTCATTCTGTCTGAGGAAGGACAGACGCTTACCGCGGAGATTGGCTATACTCCCGTAAAGTCCGGAGTGGCGGTGCCGGAGGGACTTAAGGGAATCGACGAGATCAAGCCTATGTCATGGGACACGGCAGAGCTGTATCAGACGAGAGAGGCGGACAAAGAACGGTTCAGCCAGCTGTTTCAGTAGAGAAAGGCAGGAAAACACATGGAAATCAACCGCAAAGCAAGGTCATTTCTGATCCGCGGAACCGTATATCTGCTGGCTGTTCTGGTGTTTCTGGCCCCTCTGCTCCGTCTTCTGGCCATGGGGTTCCGGAGTGAGACCGGATACGGTCCGGGCAATTTTGCGGAGCTGCTGGCAGAAGAGAGGACCAGGGAAGCGATTGTCAATACGGTTGTCATTGCCCT
This sequence comes from uncultured Lachnospiraceae bacterium, assembly GCA_944377325.1. Lineage (GTDB taxonomy): Bacteria > Bacillota > Clostridia > Lachnospirales > Lachnospiraceae > Lachnoclostridium_A. The sequence goes on along the minus strand of CALWEP010000137.1, from coordinate 37,105 downwards.
CACATCCACGGCTCTGGCTGCTGCCGCAGGAAGCGGGCTGGCGTTTCTGGTCGCTTATACCAATGTAAAGAGAAAAGGCCTTCTGGAATTTCTGGTCCTTCTGCCCTTTATAATCCCGTCATATATTATCACGCTGTCCTGGAGCAGCTTTTTGAGTACAAAGGGGTCCTTCAACCGTTTCCTGACCGCTCTGGGGCTGCCTGCGGCAGACATTTATACAATGGGCGGGATCATTCTCGTGCTGGGAATCTGCAACATTCCCATCGTATACGTCAATGTGGTTCATATGCTGAGAAAGATTCCCAGGGATATGGAATGGGCGGCGAGAGCCTGCGGCTATACTCAGAAGCAGGCCATGGTGAAGATTAACCTGGTTTCGGCCCTGCCGGCGGTGGCGGCAGGAAGTGTTCTGGCCTTTCTGTCGGCAATTGACAATTTTTCCGTTCCTGCGTTTCTCGGCATTTCTTCCGGCATACCGGTGCTGAGTACCTACATTTATGAGAAGGCTATCGGCTTCGGCCCCAATGCCTTTCCTCTGGCCGCAGCTCTGTCTCTGATTTTGTCTCTGATCGCCGTCGGCGGAACTCTGATGGAAGGTGTATTCGTGAGGAGAGGAGCGTTCACGGACAGCATCCGGGAAGACTATTCGGTGAGAATCCGTCTGACCGGTGGGAAGAGGCTGGCGGCGGAGTGGGGAACCATAGGCATTCTTCTGGTGCTGAACATCATTCCCATGATTTCCATGGTGCTCAATGCGTTCCTGAAATCCTACGGACTTAAGCTCCGGGCGGAAAATCTGACGCTGGAAAATTTCGCATTCCTTTTTCATAACAGAGGCGTGGCGGCAGCGGTGAGAAACAGTCTGCTTTTGGCTGTCGTAACCAGCCTGGCGTGCATTGTGCTGGGGACGGCCATTGCATATGCCAAGGTAAGGAAAAACAGCCGCAGCGCGCACCTGCTGGAACGGTGCGCAGCTTTGACTTATGCCATTCCGGGGATCGTTCTGGCGCTGGCAATGATCTTTCACTGGACAGAGCCGGTGCCCGGTTTCAGGCCGGGAGTGTACGGCACCATTTCTATCCTGGTGATTGCCTATATCACCCGTTATCTTGTTCTCCAGATCAAAGGCAGCACAACGGCGCTGCTGACAGTGGACCCGGCCTGTGAAGAGGCGGCCGCTGCCAGCGGACGGGGAATTGGGGCGCTGTGGGGAAGAATTCTGCTTCCTCTGCTGACAGGACCGATCCTTTCCGGAGCCTTTATGATTTTTGTCCCCGCATTTACGGAGCTGACGCTGTCATCCATGCTGGCTTCCGCCGGGACGAAAACGATCGGCCTGACCATTTTCAACTATCAGCAGGGCGGAGATTACAATCTGGCGGCGGCCATGTCCGTTATGATTACGGCAATGATTATCGCAGGCTACTGTCTGATCAACAGAAAAAAACTATTGTTTCAATATAAGGAGGAAAAGGGCCATGAGCCTACATATTCAGCAGGTAACAAAAAGCTTCGGCAAAACCCAAGCGCTCAGGGAAATTAATCTGGACGTGAGAGATTCGGAATTTATTGCCATACTGGGCCCCTCCGGATGCGGCAAAACAACGCTGCTGAGAATCATAGGCGGTTTTGTGGAGCCTTCTGGCGGGATTGTCAGGCTCAATGACCAGATTTATTCCGGAGAGGGATATATGGTTCCGGTGGAAAAGAGGGATTTGGGAATGGTGTTCCAGTCCTTTGCCCTGTGGCCGCACATGACCGTACGACAGCATGTGGAGTTTCCCTTGAAAAGCCCGAGACACAGACATATGACGGAAGAGGAGAGGAAGGAGGCGGCAGACCGGGCGATCGGATGCACCGGGCTGAAGCCGTATGAGAACCGGCTTCCCGGACAGCTGTCCGGAGGCCAGCGGCAGAGAGTGGCTCTGGCCAGAGCCATTGTAGGCCAGCCGTCCATCCTCCTTATGGATGAGCCGCTGAGCGCTCTGGATGCGGAGCTGAAGCTGGAGATGCGCCGGGAAATTCGGAACATTCACAAACTGACGGGAGCTACCGTTCTTTACGTTACTCACGATCAGAGCGAGGCTTTGGCCATGGCAGACCGGATTATTATTATGAAGGACGGAGCCATTGAGCAGGTGGGAACTCCCAGGGAAATATATATGGATCCTCAGACCGTATTTGCCGCTACCTTTGTGAGCAGGTGCAATCTGCTAAAGGGGGTATGGAGCAATGACTGCTTTAAGGTGGATCACGAGAATCTTTTGCTGTCCAATCCCATGATTGCTGCCGAATTCCGCGCTAAGGGGCTTTATCCGGTGAGGCCGGAGCAGATCAATATTCTTCCGGAGGGAAAGGGACTGCCCGCAATCATAGCCGGCAAACAGTACAACGGAAGAGAAATCCACTATTCCGTACAGTACAGGGATGAAATCTTTACTGTCTACAGCAGCTTTCAGACGGAATACAATCCGGGAGATCAGGTGTCTCTCACACTTTCTGCATGAACACGGAGGAGCCATGAAAATATATTTTGACTTGCATACGCATACGGTTGCCAGCGGCCATGGATTCAGTACGCTGAAGGAAAATGCGGAGGAGGCGGCGAAAAAAGGGCTGAAGGCCCTGGGGATGTCTGATCACGGTCCGGCCATGCCGGGATCGGCGGGAGCCATCTATTTCGGTAATTTCAAGGCGGTTCGGCCGAATATTCTGGGAGTGGACATATATACCGGAACAGAGGCCAATATTATGGATTTTAACGGCAGACTGGATTTGGATGAGAGTATTCTTAAGAAGATGGATTACGTGATTGCCAGCCTTCATATACCCTGTATTGCGCCCGGCACGCCGGCCCGGAATACGGACGCGCTCATACGTGCCATGGAAAATCCGCAGGTAAAAATCATCGGTCATCCGGATGATGACCGCTATCCGCTGGAATATGAGCGGCTGATTGCGGCAGCGGCCAGACGGAAGGTGGCTCTGGAAGTGAACAACTCTTCCTTCTGCGCCCGGTCCGGACGGCGCAACGCAGAAAAAAACACGGCCCGTTGGCTGGCCGTTGCCAAGGAATACCGCCTTCCTGTGATTCTGGGAAGCGATGCCCACATCTGGTATGACGTGGGTCAGCTGGAAAAGGCGGAGGAGATGATAAGAAGGGCGGAATATCCTCCGGAGCTGGTGCTCAATTACAGCTCGGAAGGCCTGGACTATGTGCTGAACCGGGAAAAGGAATAAGAAAGGGGCAAAGAGAGGGTCCGGGCAGCGCATTGACTTTTGGCGGGAAAAAAGCTATAGTTTCCTTAAGATATCACAGAGGAGAGGGATCGCATGAATCAGAAGGAACAGGAATATGTTACCACGCTGGCCCAGTGCGGAAACATAACAAAGGCAGCCCAGAAACTTTATATTTCCCAGCCGGCTCTCAGCGCCTATATCAGCAATCTGGAAAAATCCCTTGGCGTCAAATTGTTTGACCGCAGCGGAAAATATTTCAGGCCCACTCAGGCCGGAGACCTCTACCTGGATATTGCCGGAAAGATGCTGGATTTAAACAGGGGGTTTCAGGACGGCCTGTCGGAAATACTTACCCGGAAAAAGGGGAAGCTGACCATCTGCATTCAGCTTCGCCGAGCCCCCTCCCTGCTGGCTCCCGTACTGGCCCAGTTCGGCAGAGAATTTCCGGATGTGAAAGTGATTATAAAAGAAGGGGTGAAATCCCTGCTTGACGAGATTGTGGAGCGGGGCGATTTCGATCTGCTGATATTTAACCTTCAGAATCCCTGCCGGGATCTGGTAAGCCGCTCCATATACAAAGACCAGGTGCTGCTGGCTCTGCCCCAGGGGCATCCTCTGCTGTCAAAGGCCCGCTCCGTGAGAGGGAGTACGTATCCTTACCTGGATCTGGCGGAATGCGGGGAGGAGACCTTCATTCTCCCTACGCCGAACCAAAGCCTTCGGGTGCAGGTGGACCGAATTCTGGAAAGCGCGGGAATCTGCCCGGGAAAGGTCATGGAACTGAGAAATATCGAAACGGCCATGCAGCTGGTTGCGGAAGGGATGGGCATCGGCTTCAACCGGGAGCAGTACGCAAAATCCATGTATTATCATAAATCGCCCATTTACTGCAGGTGTTCCGACGGGGCGCATACGGAATCCTGGCTGTCCGTTTCCTATCCCAAAGGAAAAACCCTGACAGATTACGAGCAGCGGCTCATAGAGCTGTTTGTAGCTGAGGGGAACAAAATGCAGAATTCCATATAAATAAGCAGCAATGAACTCCGCACCGGATCCGGTGCGGTTTTTTTGTCCGCCGGACGGGGATGGGGTCTCTTGTTTTTACGAAAAATGGGCAGAGGAAATTGTTATGAAGAGCATAATTTTTTCTTATACCCGTAAAGAATCGGGGAGAATAAACGAAACGGTACGGGGAAATTGTGGATTCTGCATAAAAAAACAGAATCCGCAGCGAATCAGGAAGCCTTTTTTTGGCAGTTCTGCCCGAGGGCAGATCGGGAGCGGGGGAAATTAAGATTTCCCTTATTTTTTTCATTATTTTTCGGTATTTTACTTCGGTGTCCCTCCATGATAGCATCGAGTTATCAAAAGGAGGGAAGATCGGATGAAAGAATTTCTGAACCAGTACATTGAAAAAACTGCGCCTGAAATGGAAGAAATGGCCGATTTCATATTTGATCATCCGGAGGTAGGACTGGAGGAATTCAAAGCCCTGGAAAAACTGACGGATTGGCTGAAGAGGGAGGGCTTTCATGTGGAAATCGGAGTGGGAAAGGTTCCCACCGCCTTTCGCGCAGTGTATCATCACGGCCAGGGAGGGCCGAATATCGGATTTCTGTGTGAATACGATGCTCTGCCGGGAATGGGACACGGCTGCGGGCACCATCTTCAGGGGCCGGCAGTCCTGGCTGCTGCCGCAGCGCTCCGGCATGCGGATTCGGAGGAGAATTATACGGTCACTGTTTACGGAACGCCTGCGGAGGAGAGCGTCAGCGGAAAGATCATGATGATCCGAAACGGATGCGACTTTACGGAGCTGGATGCGGCGCTGATGATGCACGGAGGTCCCATGACTCAGGTAGACGTGAAAAGTCTGGCCATGGACAAATTTACGGTTACCTACCGCGGAATCAGCGCCCATGCGGCAGTGAAGCCCTATGCGGGACGCAGCGCTCTGGACGGACTGATTCTGGCCTTTCAGGGGCTGGAATTCCTTCGGGAACATGTGCAGTCAGACGTAAAGATTCACTATACGGTGCTGAACTGCGGCGGCACGCCGGCCAATATCGTTCCCGCATCGGCGGCGGCCAGCCTGGCGGTGCGGTCCTATAACCGGACTTATCTGGACTCCGTGGTCGAACGGGTCCGCAAGGTCCTGGAAGGCGCGGCCATGATGACGGAAACAGAAGTTGAGATCCGGCGGGATAAAAGCGTGGACAACAAGGTGCCGGTCATTTTTCTTAATGACCTGATCATGAAAAACGCGGAGGCGGTGAATGCCCCCAGAATCGCGCCGCCCCGTCAGGAAACGGGTTCTACGGATTTCGGCAATGTGCTGCACCGGGTACCGGGCTCCTGCATCCGGATTGCCTTTGCGCCGGAAGGGAGCGCCGCTCATTCGGAAGCCTACATCCGGGCCGGAAAAACGGAGGAGGCTCATGCGGCTGTCGGCTATGCTGCCAAAATACTTGCCGGAACGGCATGGGACCTGATCTCCTGCCCGGAGAATCTGCAAAGAATCCGGGAAGAATTTCAGCAGGCACTGGAAAAAGAAAATATCGTGTAAAGGGAGTTACTGATTATGGAAAAAGCGAAAAAAACATTTAAAATGCCTCATACGTTTGTGATCATAGGAGCAATCATCCTGTTTGCCGTTCTGCTCACATGGATTATCCCTGCGGGCTCCTACGCTCGGGTGGAGAACGCGGAAGGAATCAAGGTTATCGATCCCGGCAATTTCTCCTATATTGAATCAACACCGGTTAATCCGCTGTCAATTCCTCTTCTCATCGTCAATTCCTTCATCCAGAGAATTGATCTGATGCTGATGATTCTGTTTGCAGGCGGAGCCTTTTATCTTCTGACGGAGACGGGAGCGCTTCACGCGGTTGTGGGAAAAATGGCAAAGTATTTTTCCGGCAGGGTGTATCTGTTCATCCCGATTATGACGCTGGTATTCGGACTGATCTGTACCACTCAGGGAGTGAACCTGTTTATTGCCTTTGCCCCCGTGATGGTTATGATGGCCTTTGCAATGGGACTGGATTCCATTACCGGAGCCTCCATCATTCTTCTGGGCGGAGCCATCGGTTTTTCCACCGGTCCGCTGAACGTAAACACAACGCTGGTTGCTCAGAAGATCGCAGGACTTCCCCTGTATTCCGGAATCGGCTACCGTTTTGTCTGCTTTGCCGTATTCTATGTGTTTACCAACTGGTATCTGATCCGCTACGCGATGAAGATTCAGAAAAAGCCTTCCTTAAGCCCCATGTATGAGCTTGACCTGCAGAGTCCCCTGCGCTCCGAAAAAAGCCTGGATTCTTTTGAAAAGCTCACATTCCGCCCTGTCTGCCGTTCCCTCCGTTCTGCAGGCTCCCGCCATGCTCATTATGAATACGATTATCAATGTGTTTCTGACCTCCGGAAGCGGACAGGCGGCAGCAGTGATTCCCATTATGGCGCCGCTGGCCGATCTGGTGGGAATGACCCGTCAGACTGCGATTCTGGCATTTAATTTCGGCGACGGATTCTGCAACTACGTTCTTCCCACCTCCACGGCACTCATGGGTATTATCAGCGCGGTAAATATTCCCTATGACCGGTGGATGAAGTTTATGTGGAAACTGTTCCTGATCTGGATGGCCGTAGGCTCCGGCCTGCTGATTCTTGCTCAGATCATGAAGTTTGGTCCGATGTGATTTCGGGAAAGGCAGATGCGGTTTTATGAAGAAAATAAAATCTCCCTTTTTGCGTGAACTGACAGTCTACGGAATGATAACGGTCAGCATATGGATCATGGTGGCCGGAATCTACTTTTTCAAATTCCCCAACCACTTTGCCTTCGGAGGCGTTACCGGATTTTCTTCGGTAATCAGCGCGGTCACCGGAATGACGGCGTCGGCCTTTACATTCTGGGCCAATATGATTCTGCTGGCGGCAGGCTTCCTTTTTCTGGGAAGAAGCGTGGGAATCAAGACGGTCTATGCCAGCGTGCTCATGTCATTTTCCCTGGATTTTCTGGAAAAGACGGTGCCGCTGTCCGCGCCGGTGAGCAGCGAACCGCTGATGGAACTGGTTTATGCGGTATTCCTTCCGGCGATTGCCTCTGCCGTTCTTTTCCATGTGGGAGCCTCCAGCGGAGGCACGGATATTCTGGCAATGATCCTGAAAAAGTATTCGTCCATGAATATCGGAGCGGCGCTGCTGGCGGTGGATCTGCTGGCCGTGCTGGGCAGCTTTGCGGTGTTCGGGCCGTCCACCGGACTTTACTCCGTACTGGGACTGCTGGCAAAATCTTTTCTGATAGACGGCATTATGGACAATATCAACCGCTGCAAATGCTTTAACATCGTCTGCAGCGATCCCGCCCCTATCTGCGACTACATTGTGAATGTCCTTCACCGGGGCGCGACGGTGTACCGGGCGGAGGGAGTGTTCACCCATCAGGATAAAACCATTATCATGACAACCATGAAGCGTTCCCAAGCGCTGAAGCTCCGCGGCCATATCAAGACGGTGGAGCCTACGGCTTTCATTCAGATCTATAATTCCAGCGAGATTATCGGAAACGGATTTATACCGATATGACAGCAAACAGCCGGGCATCCAAAGCATCTCTGCTTTGAATGTCCGGCTGCTTTTGTGCTTCCGCTTCAGACTTATTCATCCAGCCCCGCAATGTTCGGGAAATCCCGGAACAGTACCTTGGCAATGATCTGATCTTTTTCCACGTAATGATTTTTCCAATAGCGGGCGTCGGAGGAATAATTCCTGTTGTCGCCCATCATGAAATAGCAGCCTTCCGGAACCTCAAAATGCATGGGCTCCTCCTGATCCATAGGCTCTCTGATGTAGGGTTCCTCCAGCGCTTCTCCGTTGATGTACACCTGACCGTCTTTTATGTCCACCGTCTCTCCGGGAAGACCGATGATTCTTTTTACGTAGAGGGTTTTCCCCGAAAGATCGTCAGGGAAGTGGAAAATGGCGATGTCTCCCCGCTCCGGCTCATGAAACCGATAGGAGAGACGGGAGCCGATGACCCGGTCTCCGGTCATGATGGTATTTTCCATGGAGCCGCTGGGTACCCGGCTGTTGGCAATGATGAAGTTAGTCAGAAAAAAGGCGATGGCCGCGGCGGTGATAATGACCCATATCCAGCTGATAATTTCTTTTTTCAGGGAAAATGGTTCTTTTTCCTGTTTCTCTTTTTCGGTATCCATTTATTGTCACGATCCTTTCTCTCTTCTGAATTACGCATTAACTAAGTTTATATGAGTTTTTCGGGAAGCGCAAGGGGTTTTCGGAAAAGGACAGAAAATTTTCACATTTTCCGGAGAAGTATTCCTGGAAACGGAGAAAGAATATGCGCTATAATGGGGGAAGGAGACGCAAGGAAGGTGGGAAGGAATGAGGAACAGAAGAAGATACCTGGCAGCGGCAGCCTGCTTCATGGCGGCGCTTGCTCTTCTGGCGGCAGCCAGAAAGGTACCCGGATTTGCGGAATGGTATGCGGTCAGGGTATATCCCGTGCTGGCGGCGGTCTGGGGAGGGCTCTGGGGAATTTTCCCCTTTTCCGTATCGGAGCTGGGACTTTATCTGGCGCTGCCTGCCGCCGCTGCGGGGCTGATTCGGTGCCGGAAGCATCCGGGAGCTTTTCTCTCCGGAACGGCGCTGGCCGCCGGTGTGCTGTTTCTGCTGTACGGAGCGAACTGCGGGGTTAATTACTACAGCGCCTCTTTTTCCTCGTACCTTCCCTACGGACGGGAGGAACATACGGAGGAAGAATTGGAACGGCTGCTGGTCTATCTCACGGAGCAGGTCAACAGCTGCCGGGATCAGGCGGGAGTGCGTCTGACTGCCCGGGAATACGGAGAGGAAGGAAGGGCGGCCATGAAAGCGCTGGGAGAAAAATACCCCTGTCTTTCCGGATTTTATCCCCGGCCGAAATATCTGACCGTTCCCTGGATTCTCTCCGTGCAGCAGCTGGCAGGGGTATATTCCCCCTTTACGGCGGAGGCGAATTATAATAACGCCATGGTCCCCTATAATATTCCCCATACGATCTGCCATGAGCTCTCTCACCTGAAAGGCTTTATGAGGGAGGACGAGGCTAATTTTATCGGATTTCTGGCCTGTCTGGAGTCGGAACGGGAGGAATTCCGCTACAGCGGCTGGCTCATGGGCTGGATTTACGTCGGAAACGCTCTGGCGGAGGTGAATCCCGCCCGATATATGGAGCTGCGTCTGCAGCTGGATGAGGCTGCGGAACGGGATCTGGAAGCCAACAGCAGCTTTTGGAGCAGGTATGAGGGGAAGGCGGCGGAGGCGGCAGAAGCAGTGAATGACACTTATCTGAAGCTCAATGATCAGGAACAGGGGGTAAAAAGCTATGGAATGGTGGTGGACCTGATGCTGGGATGGGCGGAGGCGGAGGGAATCGATTGACATTGGCGACAGATTTCCTTTATACTTAGAGATGAATACGCGTCCGGAAAAGATCCGGCAGCGGCAGAAAGAAGGGAAAATTCCGGATGGAACTGGAAAATCTTTATGAAAATATTCCAAGCCCTCCCGATATGATGCTGATCATCGACGATGACGAGATCAACAGGGCGATTCTGGATAATCTGTTTTCCGATACCTATGTGATCGAGGAGGGGGAGAACGGAAAAGAGGGGCTGGAAAAACTTTTGGAGCAGAAGGATCGGATCTGTGCAGTGCTTTTGGATGTGGTCATGCCGGAGATGGACGGAATCGAGGTTTTGCGGGAACTGAAGAAAAGAGAGCTTCTGTCACAGATCCCGGTATTCCTGATCACTGCGGAAGCCAGCGACTCGGTGATGAGAGACGCCTATGAGATGGGCGTGATGGATGTGATCAGCAAGCCGGTGGTGCCCTATATCGTGACCAGGCGGGTGAACTCTGTGGTAGAACTTTTCCGGGCAAGAAAACGTCTGGGCAATGTGGTGGATCACCAGCAGTCAGAGCTGCTCCGGCAGGCTCAGATGATCATTGACCTGAACGTGGGAATGATCGAATCCCTGTCAACGGCCATCGAGTTCAGAAGCGGAGAATCGGGAGAGCACGTCCGCAGGATCCATGACATTACAAAGCATATGCTTACCTGCACGGAGATGGGAGAGGGGCTGACCCCGAAGGAGATCGAATGGATTGCCATGGCGGCTATTATGCATGACGTGGGAAAAATCGCCATACCGGATGCAATTTTGAACAAGCCCGGCCGGCTGACTCCGGAAGAGTATGAAATCATGAAGACTCATACGGTGCAGGGAGCTCTGCTGCTGGAAAAGATCCCTCAGATGCGGGAGCACGGGGCTTACGCCTACGCTTATGACATAGCCAGACATCACCATGAGCGCTGGGACGGAAGAGGCTATCCCGACGGGCTGAAGGGAAACGAGATCACCATCTGGTCTCAGGTGGTATCACTGGCAGACGTCTATGACGCTCTGGTGAGCCGGAGAGTGTACAAAAGCGCGTTTAACCGGAGCGAGGCGCTCAGAATGATTCGGGACGGAGAATGCGGAGTATTCAATCCGCGCCTGGTATTCAGCTTCACGGAGGTTGAAGAGGATATCTGGAGAGCTTACTACAATAAAAAATAAAGCCAACGCAGAAAGAGGGAAAAAATATGGATGAGGCCAAGAAAAACAGTCTGAGGGAAGCGGGAATTCAGGTGGAGGATGCCCTGGGCCGCTTTATGGGGAATGAAAAGCTGCTGGAGCGTTTCCTGCTCAAGTTTCTGGATGACGGGAACTACGGACAGCTGAAGAAGGCCATAGAAGAAAAGGATCGGGATACGGAGCTGCGCTGTTCCCATACCTTAAAGGGAGTATGCGGAAATCTGTCCATTACAACGCTGTATGATATGTTTACCCGCCAGGTAGAGCTGATGCGGGCAGACCGGTGGGAGGAAGCGGAGGCAATGATGCCGGAGATTGAAAAGGCCTATGAGGCCGTTACGGCAGTGATCCGGGGGTAACGGAAGATGAGCGCTTCAAAACGGAAGGAACGGGGGCGGGGGCTCCGGCGCAATATGTATCTTTACGCGCTGGTGCTGGCCTTCCTGACTTTGCTGGGAGGCACCGCCTTTTATCTGCTCAGAACAGAGCTTCTGAGGAATACTCAGGATATGGGAGATTCTCTGGCCAGAAGCTATGCCTCTGAGGAAAGGAATAATCTGATCGTTTACGAGACTCTGCTGGATTTCGGCACGGAAATGATCGATCTTCAGACGGAGGACGGCGGAGAGACGGCGGGAACGGAGGAGATGATCACCACCTTTTTCAGCAGGATGACGGCGACTCTGGGAGACAAGACGGTAGATCCTTATGCGGTGCTGAACGGACGGATCGTCGCCGCCAACCCCTGGGAAGGGGATGACGGCTATGACGTGGAGAGTACGGAGTGGTACCGGAGGGCCATGGAGGCAGAGGGAGAGATTGCCTTTACCGATCTGTACATCGACGCCATTTACCAGAGGCCGGTGATCACCATATCAAAGAAATGCCGGCTGTCGGATACGGTCATGGCGTTTGATATTTTTCCTGAGAATTTCCAGTTTCAGAACAATCCGCTGACTCTTCCGGAAAATGCCACCTTTTATCTCTGCGACGGAATGGGCTCCCTGATTTGCGGCCAGTCCAACTGGACTTCCCAACAGGACATGGAGGACTACATCCCCAAGCTTCTGGAGAGCATCCGGAAGGGAGAGCAGGAGGACTTCACATCTTACATATATGATTCGGACGGAAACAAGCGGGGCGTGTACTACTGCTACATGGCCAACGGCTGGATTTCCGTGATTACCGTTCCTTACAGCACGATTCTGCAGAAGCTGAACCTTTTCGCGGCTTACTACCTGGCTGTGCTGGGGGCGGCGGCGATTGTGGTAGGAGTGCTGATTTGGAGGGATTTCCGTCTGAACGAAAAAATGGACCGCACCAATGAGACGGTGCGCGTGCTGGGAAATTCCTATTTCGCGCTGTACCGGGTGGACTTCGGCCGGGGCACTTATGAAATGATCAAGGGCTCCGACTTCATCCGAAGCCGCATCCCCGCCTTCGGAGACTATGACAGGCTGCTGGAGGTTATGAAGGAGCTGATTGAGCCGAGCGCATACAAAGAGTATGTGGAGAATTTCTCCCTTCAGAGCATCCGCAATCTGGTAACGAAGCGGGTGCGGGACTTCGGCGGCGATTTCCGGAGAAAATTCGGCGACGAATACCGCTGGGTCAGCGTAAGGGTGCTGTTTGACGAATCCCTGTCTCCGGAGGAGGCGGTGCTGTGCTTCCGGGAGATTGAAGAAGAAAAGCAGCGTCGGCTCCAGGAGAGAAAGCTGCTGGAGGAGGCCCTGGAAAATTCCAGGCGGAGCGAAAAAAACAAGCACGCGTTTTTCAGCAATATGTCCCATGACATGAGAACGCCGCTCAATGCCATTATCGGCCTCTCCGAGCTGGTGCAGCAGAATCTCGATGATCCGGAGAAGGTATCCGGGTATATGGATAAGATTAATCTGTCCAGCCGTCAGCTCCTGGGTCTGATCAATGACATTCTGGATATGTCCCGGATGGAGCAGGGAAAGGTGGCCCTGGACTATCAGCATTTTAATATACGGAAATGCGTGGAGGACTGCGCATCGGCCTTCCGGCTGCAGGCGGAGGCGGAAAAAAAGGATTTCCGTGTTTCCTTTGACCTGGAGGACGAGGAGGTGCTGGGAGATTCCTTCCGTATCAGCCAGATCCTGAACAATCTCATCTCCAATGCCCTCAAGTTTTCCTCCGAAGGAGACCGGGTTTCCGTGGAGGTGAGCCAGTTCAGACATCAGAACGTTCCGAAATACAAGATTGTGGTATCGGATACGGGAATGGGGATGTCTGAGGAATTTCTGCCCCATCTGTTTGAACCTTACGCCAGGGAAACGCGGTTCGGAGTGCGCAAGGTGGCGGGAACCGGTCTGGGAATGCCGATTGTAAAAAATCTGGTGACTCAGATGAGCGGTCAGATCAATGTGGAGAGCGCTCCGGGAGAAGGGACGGTCATTACCATTGTGATTCCGCTGGAAGCGGTGAAGGGGAAAAAGAGGACGGAAAAGGAGGCGCCCGTTTCCGCTCAGGAATTTTCCCTGGAAGGCAGGACCGTGCTTCTGGCAGAGGACAACATGGTAAATATGGAGATCGCCACGGAGATTCTTGCCATGAGCGGAGTGACGGTGATACAGGCTTGGAACGGCCTGGAGGCAGTGGAAAAATTCAGGGAATCGCCTGCGTTTTCCATTGACGTCATTCTCATGGATATGCAGATGCCTCAGATGGACGGCTGCGAGGCGGCAAAGAATATCAGAGTTCTGCCCCGGCCGGATGCGAAGAGCGTGCCGATTATCGCAGTGACTGCCAATGCGTTTGCGGAGGATATTGCGGCCACTACGGCTGCTGGCATGAATGCCCATGTATCCAAGCCCATAGATTTCGGTATTCTTCAGCAGACCATGGAAAAGCTGATTCATGAAAGAAAATAGCCAGATGCCCGGCCGGCGGCAATGTCCGCTGCCGGGCATTTTTGCAGGCAAAATTGTGTGAAAATTGGAAAAATAAGAATAATATCGTTGTGTTATAACGGCTGAAATGCTAAAATAAAAAGTAGATTTCCATTCAAAGGGGGTTCTCATATGAACAAGATGCTGTACGATTTAATGGATTGGGCTGGAATAGAGGAAATGGTATATTCAGAGGCGCGCCATCCGGAAAACCTGCTGGGCGCTCATCCGGTGGAAGGCGGCGTGCTGGTACAGGCGTTTATTCCCACGGCTGAGAGTATAGAGGTGAAAATGGGAGCTGGAACCTATCCCATGGAGATGGCGGATGAGGAAGGCTTTTTTGCGGTGCTGATTCCCAGAAAGACCGCTGCCCCCTATACTCTTCGCATCACCTATGACAACGGGACTCAGGCAGAGATCAGGGATCCGTATTCCTTCGGAGATCAGATCACGGAGCAGGAACTGAAGAAATTTGACGCCGGCGTAAACTATGAGATCTACAAGAAAATGGGAGCTCATCCCATGACCGTGGACGGAGTCAAAGGCGTGCTGTTTGCCGTGTGGGCGCCCTGCGCCATGAGAGTCAGCGTGGTGGGAGATTTCAATCTGTGGGACGGACGAAGACATCAGATGAAGCTCCATGAGGGGTACGGCGTATATGAGCTGTTTATTCCCGGGCTGGAAGCGGGGACCCTTTACAAATATGAGATCAAGAAAATGAACGGCGATCCGGTGCTGAAGGCCGACCCCTATGCGAACTATGCGGAACTGAGACCGAATACGGCGTCGGTGGTGTGGGACATCGACCGGTATCAGTGGACAGATAAAGAATGGATGGACAAGCGGGCGAAGACGGATACGAAGACTGCGCCCATGGCTATTTATGAGCTTCACCTGGGCTCCTTTATGAGAAAGGAGATTCAGACGGGAGAGGACGGAGAGCCGATTGTGGGCTCCGAATTTTATAATTACCGGGAGATCGCTCCCAAGCTGGCGGAGTATGTAAAGAACATGGGGTATACTCATGTGGAGCTTCTGCCTGTGATGGAGCATCCGCTGGACGCTTCCTGGGGGTATCAGGTGAGCGGTTACTATGCGCCCACCAGCCGTTACGGAACGCCGGATGACTTTATGTATTTTATGGATTATATGCACGGCCAGGGCATCGGCGTGATTCTGGACTGGGTGCCGGCCCACTTCCCCAGAGATGCCTGGGGCATGGCCGAATATGACGGAACCTGCCTGTACGAGCATCGGGATCCCAGAAAGGGAGCCCATCCCCATTGGGGCACCCTGATTTACAATTACGCCAGACCGCAGGTGTCCAACTTCCTGATCGCCAACGCGCTGTTCTGGACGGAAAAGTACCATGCCGACGGCATCCGTATGGATGCGGTGGCGTCCATGCTCTATTTGGACTACGGAAAAAATGACGGGGAGTGGATTCCCAATATTTACGGCGGCCATGAAAATCTGGACGCAGTGGAATTCCTGAAGCACCTGAATTCCATTTTCAAGAAGAAAAAGAACGGAGCCGTGCTGATTGCGGAGGAATCTACCGCCTGGCCGAAGATCACCGGAGACGTGCGGGATGACGGACTGGGCTTTGACTACAAGTGGAACATGGGGTGGATGAACGATTTCCTGGGCTATATGCAGTGCGATCCCTTCTTCCGGAATTACCACTACGGAGAGCTGACCTTCAGTATGATCTACGCCTACAGCGAGTCCTTTATTCTGGTGTTCTCCCATGACGAGGTGGTGCACGGAAAAGGCTCCATGGTCAATAAAATGCCGGGCGCAACCTTTGAGGAAAAGTTTGCCAACCTGCGCGCTGCCTACGGCTTCATGCTGGGCCATCCCGGAAAGAAACTGCTGTTCATGGGTCAGGAATTCGGACAGATGGACGAATGGAATGAGAACAGGGAGCTGGAATGGGATCTTCTGCAGTATCCCATTCACAGCCAGATGCAGGATTACGTAAAGGCGCTGAACAAGCTGTACCGGACTTATCCGGCTCTCAGCCAGATGGATTATCATCCCGACGGATTTGAGTGGATCGAGTGCAACAATGCGGCGGAAAACATAGTGGTATTCCTGCGGAAGACGAAGAAAAAAGAAGAGACTCTTCTGTTTGTCTGCAACTTCGCTCCGGTGCTTCATGAAAAGTTTCAGGTGGGAGTTCCCTTTGCGGGAAAGTATAAAGAGATATTCAGCAGCGACAGCGAGGAGTTCGGCGGAAGCGGCTGCACGAACCCCAGGGTGAAGTCCTCCAAGCGCGAGGAGTGGAATGAAAGACCGAATTCCATCGTAATCAATGTGGCGCCCATGAGCGTAAGCATTTTCACCTGCACCCCTGACGGAGGGAAGAAGAGCGCGCCGAAGAAAACGGTGAAAAAGGCTCCCGCTGCTGCGGTAAAGACAGAGAAGGCGGAAAAGACGGAAATTGCGGCGGAAGCGGCAGAAGTGTCCGCAGCGGAGCCCAAATCGGAAGCCGGCACCGGAACCGATAAGAAGAACAGGACGGAAAAGGTGAAAAAGGCGGCGACGAAGGCGGCGGAAGCGGTGAAAACGGCAGCCGGAAGAAAACGCCGGGAAAGCCGAAAAACGGAATAACGGGAGAGGATAGATGCCTGAAATGATGAAAGACTGGCTGCCGGGGCTGACCCGATTCGGGGGCAACCTGGTTATTGCCGTACTGATACTTAGCATAGGATTTAAAGTGGCTGGAGCGGTCCGAAGGATGGTGGACCGCTCCTTTGCCCGGATGGACATGGAGCTGTCTTTGAGGAAGTTCCTTCTGTCTCTGCTGCAGGCGGTTATGTACGCCGTTCTGGTGTTTATGGCGGCGGAGCGGATCGGAATACAGTCATCATCCATTATTGCGGTGCTGGGTTCTGCAGGCCTTACCCTGGGCCTTGCCCTGCAGGGGAGCCTGTCCAACTTTGCGGGCGGAGTTCTGATCCTGCTGGTCCGGCCGTTCAAGGTGGGGGATTATATTGTAAGCCAGTACGGAGAAGGAACGGTGGCTGCCATCGGTCTGGTTTACACAACTCTGAACACAACGGACAACAAGATGGTGGTAATTCCCAACGGCAGCCTGTCCAACTCGCCTGTGACCAATGCCACTGCGGAGGAATTCAGACGGCTGGACATTGCGGTGGGAATCGGCTATGATTCGGATCTGAGGAAGGCGAAGGAGATTTTGCTGGACATTTATATGAGCCATCCGAAGATCAAAAAGGACCGGCCGATTCAGGTGTTCGTCAGCGAGCTGGCGGCGAGCTCCGTAGTAATCGGAGCGCGGGGCTGGTCGGCTACGGATGATTACTGGCAGACCAGATGGGATGTGCTGGAGGAAGTGAAGCTGCGCCTGGATCAGGCCGGAATCGCCATTCCTTACAACCAGATGGATGTGCATATTAATTATACGGATAAGACAGAAAAAGGAGAAACAGAAAAATGAGGGAATGCGGAATTCTGCTTCCGATCACCAGCATTCCGTCCCCTTACGGGATCGGAGGCTTTTCCCGGGAGGCCTACAAATTTATTGACCAGCTGAAGGAGGCGGGGCAGCAGTACTGGCAGGTACTTCCTTTCGGCCCCACAGGCTACGGAGATTCTCCCTATCAGTCCTTCAGCGCGTTTGCAGGGAATCCCTATTTCATCGACCTGGATACCCTGGCGGAGGAGGGACTGCTGACAAAGGAGGAGTGCCTGGAGGCGGACTGCGGGCAGTATCCGGCTTATGTGGACTATGAAAGAATCTATAAGACCCGCTTTGCGGTGCTGAGAAAGGCCTTTGAGAGGTGGAAGCAGGGGGAGAGGAGCCGGGAGAGGCTTCGCCCCGAGACGGAAGAATACTGCTTCTATATGGCTGTGAAAAACCAGTTTCAGGGAAAAAGCTGGACGGAGTGGGACGAGGATATCCGGATGCGAGAGCCGGAAGCGGTGGCCGAGTATGAAGAAAGGCTGAAGGATGAGATCGAATTTTATCGGTTTCAGCAGCTGAAATTTGAAGAACAGTGGAAGAAACTGAAGAATTATGCCAATGAAAACGGGATCCGGATCATAGGAGATATTCCCATTTATGTGGCCCTGGACAGCGCAGACAGCTGGTTCCACCCGGAGCTGTTTCAGTTTAATGAGGATCGGGAGCCGGATTTTGTGGCAGGCTGTCCTCCTGACGGCTTCAGCCCTACGGGTCAGCTCTGGGGCAATCCGCTCTACCGGTGGGAGTATCACAGAAAAACAGGCTATGCCTGGTGGTGCGAACGAATTTCCTACTGCTTTCAGCTCTGCGACGTGGTGCGGGTAGATCATTTCCGGGGATTTGACGAGTATTACGCCATACCGGCGGAGGACGAGACCGCGGCGGGAGGCCATTGGGAAAAAGGACCGGGACTGGAGCTGTTTAGGGCCGTAGAGAAAAGGCTGGGAAAACCGGATATTATTGCGGAGGATCTGGGATTTCTCACGCCGACCGTGCTGAAAATGGTGAAGGATTCCGGATTTCCGGGAATGAAGGTGCTGGAGTTTGCTTTTTCCGCAGACGGAGAGAGCATCTATCTCCCGTATCATTATGACGAGAACTGTGTGGTATATACGGGAACTCATGACAACGATACGCTTCAGAGCTGGTACGGCTCCATGCCGTCCTGGGAGAGGGAATTCTCTGTCCGCTATCTGGGAAACAGCCACACGCCTCCGGAAGAAATCCACTGGGATTTCATACGGGCGGCGCTGGGGAGCCGGGCACGGCTGGCGGTGATTCCCATGCAGGACTATCTGGGACTGGGCAGGGAAGCCAGGATGAACGAGCCGTCCACCCTGGGAGATAACTGGAAATGGAGGCTGGTTCCCGGACAGTTTGACAGGGCGACAAGAGAAAAATGCCGGGACCTTGCATGGGTTTACGGAAGAGGAAGAGAAAAGAAGGAATAAAAAGTAAAAAGCAGACAGGACAGGAGATAAGCGCCAGGCTCTCCCGGACTGTCTGCTTTTTTGCTATCGGCGGCGTTTCCCCTGGCGCTTCGGAATCTTATTGTCCTCAAAATCTTTGCAGATCACCCGGTAATAGGAGGACAGCACCTTATAAAAGGTGTCGATTTCGGCGGGAGTGCACTCCCGCTGAACTTTGCTCAGGGTTTTGGTGATGTCGAGAATATCGTACAGCTTGTGGGAACAGCTGATCTGAAATCCTGCGTCGGTAATATAGAGATATACATTTTTCCCGTTGTCCTTTTTCTTGGTCTTTTCCACAAGACCCAGATCTTCCAGCCTGCTGACAATCTGGGAGATGGCGCCCTTGGTTTTGTGCCAGTAGGAGGTGAGCTCTGTTACGGTGGCTCCGGGATGGTCATGAATGTACGTCAGAGTATGCACTTCGATCATGGTCAGCGGATGGCCGTTGCCGTAGTCATGCTCCGCGTAGATGTAATCATTATACCGCATGACGAATTCGTAGATAATATTGTGGCGGTCATTGAGAACCTGGTATGCCTGATCGATGAAGCTGCTGGGCGCATTGTCGCTGCTGAAGCCGTTGTCGCTGGCTGTCCGGATCAGCCGATCCTTCTCTTCCTGCTCCGGTTCTTGGCTGAGCTCCTCAATCATAGTAGAAATTTGTTTAAGGATTAAACTCTTGCTTGAGTCTTGACTCTCTTTCATAGACATTTCCCCTGTTTTTGTATATTTTTTCTTTTTTACAAACCGGCAAAAATGGTTTATACGTAAACGATTATAACATATAATAAAGAATTTTCAATAGCTGCATAAGAGATATGTTAAATATATACTAAAATAGTTTATTTTTTAAACAAAAACTATTGACTTTTTTTGACCTGGGATGTATGATGAGCTTACATTAAGGTTTAGTGATTAAACAAAAAAAGAAAGGAAGAAAACAAATGAGCAGAAACTATGATTTTAACCGGATTGTGGACCGCCGTGGAACGAGCTGTCTGAAGTATGATTTTGGAATGAAGCGGAAGGGGAGAGAGGATCTTCTGCCTTTATGGGTGGCAGATATGGACTTCGCTCTGCCGGAAGAGATTCTGGAAGACTTTCACAAGAGAATTGACCACGGGATTTTCGGATATACGGATCCGGACGACGATTATTTCGCAGCGCTGAACCGGTGGTTTTCCTCACGTCACGGCTACACGGTGGATCCGGCTTCCGTAACCGTAGGCTGCGGCATTGTATACGGACTGGCCACAGGAGTTCACGCGTTTACGAAAGAGGGAGACGCCATTCTGATCCAGCAGCCGGTATATTATCCTTTCCGGGAAGTAATCGATGACAACGGACGGGTATTTATCAACAATCAGCTTCATTATGAAAACGGGAAGTATACCATAGATTTTGAGGATTTTGAAAGAAAGATTACGGAGAATGATGTGAAAGTATTTATTCTCTGCAATCCTCACAACCCGGTGGGCCGTGTCTGGACAAAAGACGAGCTGGAGCGTCTGGGAGATATCTGCCTGGCTCACGACGTGATTATTATGGATGACGAAATCCACTGTGACTTTGTATACGGAGATCATAAGTTTACCAGCTTTATGACTCTGGATCCCAAATACCGCAGAAATCTGGTGGTGTATACCTCTCCCAGCAAGACGTTCAATGTGGCGGGATTCCAGCCGGCCAATATTATCATTCCCAGCGAGGAGCTTCGCGGCAGATATCGCCGTGCCAATGCGGGAGCAGGCTACAGCCAGGGGAATATCATGGGAATGGAGGCTGTGAAATCCTGTTATACCAAGGGAGCCCGGTGGGTGGATCAGCTGGTGGAGTACATTCAGGGAAATATCGAGTATGTGAGAGAGTTTGTGAAAGCCAATATGCCGGAAGCGCTTTTTGTGGAGCCGGAAGGAACCTATCTGGCGTGGATCGATTTTTCCGGATACGGGTTTACGGATGAGGAGCTGGAGCATCTGATGGTGGAGGAAGCCAAGCTCTGGCTGGATTCGGGAAAGATTTTCGGACCGGAAACGGCTCAGTTTGAACGGTTCAATCTGGCCTGCCCGAGGGCTACGGTAGAGCAGGCGTTCCGGCAGCTGAAAGACGCGCTGGACAGTCACAAGAAGCGGAACTGACAACGGAATTCTGAGATACGGGGGTATTGCATCATGAAAAACATATGGAACACATACAAATCATCGTTTCTGCTTCTTGGAGCTATGGTCGCGGGAGGAATTGCAGGCGCATTCTGGGGAGAAGGAGCTTCCGTTCTTCAGCCGGTGGCCGACATTTTTCCGAATCTGCTGTATTGCTGCGTGGTGCCGCTGATTTTCTGCTCTCTTACCTCGGCCATCGCGAAAATGGAAGACCTGGCAAAGCTCAGAAAGATTCTGGTTACCTTTCTGGCCGGAACAATTATTACGGGTGTGATTGCCTGCCTGTTTATGATGATTCCGGCTCTGATTTTCGATCCGGGAAAGGGAGCGGTGCTGGACCTGACGGAGGACGTGACCAACGCCAGTGCAAGCCTGAACATTCTGGGGATGTTTACGGTAAACGATTTCCCCCTGCTGTTTTCCAAATCCAATCTGATGTCT
Source organism: uncultured Lachnospiraceae bacterium (assembly GCA_944377325.1). GTDB lineage: Bacteria > Bacillota > Clostridia > Lachnospirales > Lachnospiraceae > Lachnoclostridium_A. The sequence goes on along the minus strand of CALWEP010000137.1, from coordinate 15,745 downwards.
CTCATTGTGTTCACGGTTATTTTCTCCATTGCCATCATTATGGCCGGGGAAAAAGGCCGTCCGGTGGTATACGCCATGGACTGCATGACGGAGGTGATTGTAAAGGTAGTGGGGATTGTGATGAAGCTGGCTCCCCTGGGACTGGGCTGCTACTTCGCGATTCTCATCGGCCAGTACGGTCAGGAAGTGGTGGGTCCGCTTTCCAGAGGAATCATCATGTATCTGCTGGTGGTTCTGGTTTATTATGTGGTGTCTCAGACTGCAATGGCATATATCGGCGGCGGAGCGGAAGGAGTGAAGGTATGGTGGAAAGGAGCGGCAGCTCCCACGCTGACGGCTCTGGGAACCTGCTCTTCTGCGGCCTCCCTTCCGGTGAATATGATTCATGCCAAAGAAATCGGAATTCCTGATGAGATCGCGGATATCGCCGTGCCTCTGGGAGCAAACCTGCATAAGGACGGAGCATGCATCATCCAGATCCTGAAAATTGCCCTGCTCTGCTCCGTATTCGGCATCGACTATGGAACTCCCAGAAATCTGATCATGTCTGTGGTGGTGGCGGTGATCGCCTCCGTTGTGATGGGAGGAATCCCGGCGGGGGGCTATGTGGCGGAAATCTTTATTATTTCCGTGTTTGGCTTCCCTACGGTATCCATTCCCATTATGGTTCTGATCGGAACCATTACGGATGCGCCTGCTACGGCCATTAACGTGACGGGAGATACGGGTCTGGCCATGATTATCGCCCGGGCGGTGGAAGGAAAGGACTGGATTAAGAAAAGTGCCGGGGCCTGAAAATGAAAAAGAAAAACGTGAGTGCTGAGAGGCGCTCACGTTTTTTTGGAAACTTATTCATCATCTGCGGTTTCGCTTTCGGATTGTGCGGTGCTGTCTTCGAAGTCGGAAGAGAGAGCTTCGGTTTCCTCCTCCTCGCCCTGGCGGATGGTGGTTTCCGTTCCTTCAATGCTGTCCAGCACTTCCTCCTCGCCTTCCTTATGGGAAGTAAAGGTCACCAGAAGCTCATTGCCGGTAAAATCTTTGGCATGAAGGATAAGACCCTGGGAATCCATATCAAACCGTTCCTCTCCTGAGGAATTGTCCTGAGAGATGGGGAAGACCTGAGCTCCCTGGGAATCTACGGCGTAGACCGTTTCCAGATCTACTCCGGACTGGGTGTCCTCCAGGGAAATGGTGATGATGCCGTCATCGTCCATGGTGTACTTGCGGACGGTGGGAGCGGCGTCATCCAGAAGGTTGATGTGATAAAATTCTGCCGTGGACATGCCGTTGAAATTTTTCACAGATACCTCCAGCACCCCGTTGGAAGTGATGGGAACGGTATAGGTTTTTCCCTTTACCAGCTGTGCCTCCACGGCCTGTCCGTCCTGAGAGAAGGTCAGGTCCTTGGTGGGGAGAAGGGAGTGTATGGTCACCGTAGCCGTGGTGGTCAGATAGTCCTCCGTGTCACTGACGGTGATCTCGATTTTTGGTTTGGCGGTAAACAGATAAAAAATAATGCTGTTTATGACGATAAAGGGCAGAACGTAAAAAAGGAGAACGGTTTTGAAATCACCGGCGTCTCCCTGTTTCCTTCTGCGGGTCCGTGTCTGCTTCATGTGCTGCCTCCTGATAGATTTCGTATGTTTCCGATTGCTCTGACCTATAGCATAGCAGAAAAATTACGGTCTTACAAGTTTTAACTTCTAAATTTAGCCTATCTGTGCTATGATTAAGATTATAGAAAGAATTGTAAGAAAAAAGTGCATTTTGTGGCCGCAGGCCGGAAAGGCAGTTATGATAAAAGAGGCTGTTGAATTTGCTGTGGAGGCTCACAGGGGAGCGGTGCGTAAGGGGACTCAGGTCCCCTATATTGTGCATCCTTTGGAAGCCGCGGTGATTGTGGGGACTATGACGGAGGATGAGGAACTGATCTGTGCCGCCGTTCTCCATGATGTGCTGGAGGATACGGACGCTTCGGAAGAGGAGCTGCGCCGCCGCTTCGGAGACCGGGTGACGGATCTGGTGGTTCAGGAGACAGATGATAAGACCAGATCCTGGCAGGAGAGAAAGAGGAACAAGCTGGAGCGGGCGAAGGAGGCTGAGACGGAGCTGAAACTGCTCATACTGGGAGACAAGCTGAGCAATATCCGCTCCATGGCCAGGGATTATCTGCTGCTGGGGGAGGATTTCTGGCAGCGGTTCAACGAAAAGGATAAGGATGCTCATGCCTGGTATTACTGGGGAATGGCAGACAGCCTGAAGGATATGGAAAAATACGAGCCCTATAAAGAGTATGTGGAGCTGTGCCGCCGGGTGTTCGGAGAGCCGCCGGCAGCGTCTGAGGAAAACAAATAAAGAAAAAGACCGGCCGCCTGACAGGTTTCAGGCGGCCGGTACTGTTTCGGGAATCTGGCGGCCTTCGTGGTCGATATGATAGCCCTCCCTGCAGATCAGCCGGGAGATGGGGACCAGCTCATAGCCTGCGCTCTGAAGACCGGTGATAACAGCTTCCAGAGCCGCCGGCGTATATTTCGCTCCGTTGTGCATCAGTATAATGCTGCCGTTTCCCAGATGGCGGTGGTTCAGCACGGTGCTGATGATGGATTCGGCTCCGTAATCTTTCCAGTCCAGAGAGTCCACATCCCACTGCACCGGGTAATAGCCCATTTCCCGGGAGACGGTGACCACCTGGTCGTCATAGTCTCCGTAGGGCGGGCGGAACAGGTCCATTTCCTGTCCGGTGAGCTCTTTGACCCGGTCATGGACCAGCTGCAGCTCGGAGCGGATTTCCGCATCGGAGAGCTGGCTCATGTTTTTGTGATTGTCGCTGTGATTGCCCAGATCATGTCCCTGAGAGGCAATATATTTCACGTCCTCCGGGAAGTTGCTGACCCAGCCGCCGGTCATGAAGAAGGTGACCTTTACATCGTGCTTGGCCAGAATATCCATCAGAAGCTTCGTATCCTCGTTTCCCCAGGCGGCGTCAAAGGACAGGGCTACCTGGGGCTTTTCCGTCTGAACGCAGTAAATGGGCAGCTGCCGTCCTCCTGACAGGTGGTTCTGGGCATCGGAGGCGCTGAAGACATGGAAAGAACCGGCGGTCAATGCCAGGCTTCCCTGCTGGCAGAAGGTGACGGCGGCTCCTATGGAGAGCAGGAGAATGGCCATCCAGAACAGGGCGTTTTCAGACAGGCGGTTTTTCAGTTTCATAAGCGGATTCCTCCGCGGCGGGTCTTTCACAGCAGTGTATGTGAAAAGAGGAAAGGGTATGACAGAGGACGGGCGCGCAGCAAGGGAAAAAGGCGGGAGAAAGAAGGAAAGAGCGGTTGACAAGCGGAGGAAAATGACGTAGAATCAACCTACAAACAGGAAAAGGCAGTGAAGAGGATTAGTAAGGATTCATACATGTCCAGAGAGGAGGCCGTATGGTGAGAGGCGCTCCGTGTCCCTGAATCGTGAACCGGCCTTGGAGCCCCGTATGAGAAATGCGGCGTATTCCGGCGTTAACGGGTAATGAAGTGAGCAGACAGAAGGAACGTCTGCTAAATTGGGTGGTACCGCCGAGCGTCTCGGCCCCTTTATGCAGAGGGGCGAGGCGCTTTTTTTTGCGTCCGTCCTGATGCGTTCGGAATCAATGATGAAAGAGAGAAGGAGAAAAAACATGGCAAATGACAAGAAATTAGTGGAAGCCATCACATCCATGGACGTGGATTTCGCCCAGTGGTATACGGATGTGGTGAAAAAAGCGGAGCTGATCGACTATTCCAGCGTAAAGGGATGTATGGTCATCAAGCCGGACGGATATGCGATCTGGGAGAATATCCAGAGAGAACTGGACAAGCGCTTTAAGGAGACGGGCGTACAGAATGTGTATATGCCCATGTTTATCCCGGAGAGCCTGCTCCAGAAGGAAAAGGATCATGTGGAAGGCTTTGCCCCGGAAGTGGCCTGGGTGACCCACGGCGGTCTGGAGCCTCTTCAGGAGAGAATGTGCGTGCGGCCCACATCGGAGACGCTGTTCTGCGATTTCTACGCCAGAGACATCCATTCCTACAGAGATCTGCCCAAGCTTTACAATCAGTGGTGTTCCGTTGTGCGCTGGGAGAAGACCACCAGACCGTTCCTTCGGTCCAGAGAATTCCTGTGGCAGGAGGGCCATACGGCTCACGCCACCGCGGAGGAGGCCGAGGAGAGAACCATTCAGATGCTGAATCTGTATGCGGACTCCTGTGAGCAGGTTTTGGCCATGCCGGTGATCCGCGGACGGAAAACAGACAAGGAAAAATTTGCGGGAGCGGAGGCAACCTATACCATTGAGGCGCTGATGCATGACGGAAAAGCGCTGCAGTCCGGAACCAGCCACAATTTCGGCGACGGCTTTGCAAAGGCCTTCAATATCCAGTTTTCCGATAAGGACAATAAGCTGAAATACGTTCACCAGACCTCCTGGGGCATGACCACCCGTCTGATCGGAGCGATTATCATGGTGCACGGCGACAATAACGGTCTGGTTCTGCCTCCGGCCATCGCCCCCGTCCAGGTGGTGATCGTACCGGTGCAGCAGCAGAAGGCCGGCGTTCTGGACAAGGCCTACGAGCTGAAGAACGTGCTTTCCGGCTTCCGCGTAAAGGTGGACGATACGGACAAGAGCCCGGGATGGAAGTTCAGCGAGTCTGAAATGCGCGGCATTCCGGTACGGGTGGAGATCGGGCCGAGAGATATTGAGAACGGTCAGGCGGTTCTGGTGCGCCGCGATACCCATGAGAAGATCACCGTGGCTCTTTCGGAGCTGGATGTGAAAGTGGGAGAGCTGCTTAAGGATATCCAGAAGAACCTTCTGGAAAAAGCCCGCAGCCATCGGGACGCTCACACCTACACAGCGGTGACCATGGATGAATTTGAAAAGACCATTGAAGAGAAGCCGGGCTTTGTGAAAGCCATGTGGTGCGGCTGCCAGGAATGCGAGGATAAGATCAAGGAGCTGACGGGAGCGACTTCCCGGTGCATGCCCTTTGCTCAGGAACAGATTTCCGACAAATGCGTGTGCTGCGGAAAGCCGGCCGTAAAGATGGTTTACTGGGGCAAGGCCTATTAATAACGGCCTGACGGAATATACGGAAAGCGGCGCCTTCTGCGGAAGGGCCGCTTTCTGCAACTGAGAGAGAATGGAGAGAGGAATGAGCTCACGGACATTGGAAACAGGGAAGGGAAAGGAAGTCAGGATCAGGATTCCGGGAGCGGTGGACCGGATTATCCGGACCTTGGAGGAGGCAGGGTTTGAGGCCTTTGCCGTAGGCGGGTGCGTAAGGGATACGCTGCTGGGGAGAGAGCCGGAAGACTGGGATATTACCACCTCCGCCAGACCGGAACAGGTCAAGGGACTGTTCCGGCGGACTGTGGATACGGGGATCCGGCACGGCACGGTAACCGTGCTGCTGGACCGGGCCGGGTATGAGGTGACCACCTACCGGGTGGACGGGGAATATGAAGACGGCCGCCATCCGAAATCGGTGGAATTTACCGTCAGCCTGACCGAGGATCTGAAGCGGCGGGATTTTACCATCAACGCCATGGCCTACAGCAGGAAAACGGGGATTGTGGACGAATTCGGCGGCATGGAGGATCTGCGCCGGGGCGTGATCCGCTGTGTGGGAATTCCGGGTGACCGATTTACGGAGGACGCTCTGCGGATTCTTCGGGCCGTTCGCTTTTCTGCTCAGCTGGGCTTTTCCATAGAGGAGGAGACGCTGAAAGCAGTGAAAAAAATCGCTCCCAATCTGGCTCACGTGAGTAAGGAACGGATTCAGACGGAGCTGACCAAGCTGCTCCGTTCGCCTTATCCGGAGAAAATCAGCCTGGTGTTTGAGACCGGAATGGCGCCGTACGTAAGCTCCCATTTTCCGGAGGCGAACGGCGCCGTATCCCATAAATTTTCGGGAGAAAAGCATGTGCGCTGGGCGGCTCTGCTGAGAAATCTGGACGGAAAGGGAGCGGAACGGATCCTGAAGGAGCTGAAGCTGGATAATGACACCATTTCCAGGGTAAGGACTCTGACAGAATGGTGGAGCCGTCCCATTCCTCCGGAAAAATATGAGCTGCGGCGTGCCATGAGCGCCATGAGTGAGGAGATGTTTGACTGTCTGCTGGACTTTAGGCTGGCGGCCGGGACAGACGGTCCGGACGAGACGGAGCGGCTGAAGGAGCTGACGGACGAGATCCGGGAGGCGGGAGACTGTATTTCTCTGAAAACGCTGGCAGTGACGGGCAGAGATCTGATCGCCGCCGGCATGGAGCCGGGCAGGCAGATCGGAGAGCGCCTGGAGGAGCTGCTGGACGATGTGCTCAGGAACCCGGAGCACAACACAAAAGAATATCTGCTGCGATTCTAAAAAAAGGCTCAGCCACATACCCTAGAAGTAGCCGGACAGGAAAGACCTGTCCGGGGGAAAAGCGAGGAATGTGGAGGGGCGGCCGTGAACGAGAAATATATGGAAATTCTGCAGCAATACGATCTGGAGCTGTTGTCAGCCAGGAAGGGCAGAGGGGCGTGGCTCTGTGAAACGAACCGGGGCCTGAAGCTGGTGAAGGAATACCGGGGAACGGTCCGGCGCCTGGAATTTGAAGATGAGGTACTGGCCTTTATCAGCGAAAACAGCTCGATTCCGGTGGACCGGTATGTGCGCAACCGGGAGGACGGGCTTCTGTCCGCTGCCGGCGACGGGACAGGATATATTGTGAAGGAATGGTTTTCCGACCGGGAGTGCAGTCTGAAGGATACCAGAGAGGTTCTTCAGGCTGCGGAACGGATCGGTGAGCTCCACAGGCTGTTAAGAGATATGCCTTTCAGGGAAGAATGGACCATGGGTTCCATCCTGGGAGAATCTCTGGCCGGAGAGATGGAGCGCCACAACCGGGAACTCAGGAGGGCCAGGAGCTTTATTCGCGGAAAGCGGAGAAAAACAGCCTTTGAGCTGCGCGTCATCGGAGGCTTCGGCCGGTTTTATGAACAGGCCAGAGAGGCGGCGGAAGGAATGGCCGGCCTTTTTGCGGAAGAGAACGGCAGGGCTCTTTTTTTGTGCCATGGAGATCTGGATCAGCACCACCTGCTGATGACCGGGAAGGGGATCGGGCTGATCGAATTCAATCGGATGCACAGAGGCGTCCAGGTGACGGATCTTTACCACTTCCTGAGAAAGGTGATGGAGAAGCATGACTGGAACAGCGCCTTGGGCATCTCGGTGCTGGACGTGTATGAACGGCTTCTGCCGCTTACTCTCCGGGAAAGAAGGTGCCTGTATTATCTGTTCCTGTATCCGGAGAAATACTGGAAACAGATTAATTTTTATTATAACGGAAACAAGGCCTGGATTCCGGAACGGAATGTGGAAAAATTGGAAAAACTGGAGGAACAGGAGGAAAAACGGCGGATTTTTTTACAGCGGATTGGCGTATGAGACTTCCTTTTTCAGCCTAAATATTGTATAATATTCACGTCGGCAGTGAACTTATCAGGTTCACGGAGCCGGCGGAAAAAGGACGCGCCCCAGCGGGATTCAGGAGGAAAAAGGGTTTATGAAAGATTATATGAAAATTTACGAAGAGTGGCTGAGCAATCCGTACTTTGACGAACAGACCAAAGAGGAGCTCAGAGCCATCGCCGGAGATGAAAACGAGATCAAAGAGCGGTTTTACATGGACCTGGAGTTCGGTACCGCCGGACTGAGAGGCATTATCGGAGCCGGTATTAACCGTATGAATATTTATGTGGTCCGCAGGGCGACGCAGGGTCTTGCCAATTACATCATCAAACAGGGCGGAGCGGATAAGGGAGTTGCCATTGCCTTCGATTCCCGCCATATGTCTCCCGAATTTGCGGAGGAGGCAGCTTTGACCCTGGCAGCCAACGGAATCAAAGCATATAAATTCGAATCCCTTCGGCCGACGCCGGAGCTGTCCTTTGCAGTGAGAGAGCTGGGCTGCATTGCGGGAATCAACATTACCGCCAGCCATAACCCGCCGGAGTACAACGGCTATAAAGTATACTGGGAGGACGGCGCTCAGTTTACGCCTCCCCATGACAAGGGCGTTACGGAAGAAGTGCTGGCCATCGAGGATCTGTCCACAGTAAAGACCACTACTGCGGAAGAGGCTGAGAAGGCAGGAAAGTACCAGATCATCGGCGCGGATATTGATGATAAATATATTGCCCAGGTTAAGGCGCAGGTGGTCAATCAGGATGCCATCGATCAGATGCAGGACAGCATCAGAATCGTATATACTCCCCTTCACGGAACGGGAAACCTTCCTGTGAGAAGGGCTTTGAAGGAGATCGGCTTTACTCATGTGACGGTTGTTCCGGAGCAGGAGCTTCCCGACGGCGACTTCCCCACGGTGAGCTATCCCAACCCGGAGTCCAAGGAAGCCTTTGAGCTGGGACTTAAGCTGGCCAAAGAGCAGGATGCGGATCTGGTTCTGGCTACGGATCCGGATGCGGACCGTCTGGGCGTTTATGTAAAGGATACAAAATCCGGGGAATACATTCCTCTTACGGGAAATATGTCCGGTTCCCTGCTGTGCGAGTATGTGCTGAGCCAGAAGAAGGCCAGAAACCTCATTCCTGCGGACGGACAGGTGGTGAAGTCCATCGTTTCCACCAATCTGATCGATGAGGTGGCAAAGGCTTACGGCGCAGAGCTTGTTGAGGTGCTTACGGGCTTTAAGTGGATCGGCCAGCAGATTTTAAAGAACGAGCATACCGGAACGGGAACCTACCTGTTCGGTATGGAGGAGAGCTACGGCTGCCTGATCGGAACCTACGCCAGGGATAAGGATGCGGTTTCCGCTACGGTTGCTCTCTGTGAGGCGGCTGCCTATTATAAGACAAAGAACATGACGCTGTGGGATGCCATGGTGGAGATGTATGAGAAATACGGCTACTGCCTGGATGCCGTGAAGTCCATCGGTCTGTCCGGCATTGAAGGTCTGGCGAAAATCCAGTCCATCATGGAGCAGCTGAGAAACAATACGCCGGCAGAGATCGGCGGCTACAAGGTGGTGTCCGCAAGAGACTACAAACTGGACACCATCAAGGACATGGCTACGGGAGAGGTGAAGCCCACCGGTCTTCCGTCCTCCAACGTGCTTTACTATGACTGCGAGGACGGCGCATGGGTATGCGTAAGACCTTCCGGCACAGAGCCGAAGATCAAATTCTACTACGGAGTAAAGGGCGCTTCCCTGGAGGACGGCGAGGCGAAATCCAAGGCTCTGGGAGACGCGGTAATGGCCATGGTGGATAAGATGATGTGATCGTTATAAAACGAATAATTCAGGGCGCTGCAGAGCACAGGTTTTCCGGGGCCGGCAGCGCCCTTCTCATGTCCGAAAAAATGAGGAGAAGGTTCTATGGCATCAAGAAATTACAGAATTGACAATATAAAAGGCGTGCTGATCATTCTGGTGGTGATCGGACATTTTCTCCTGCCTGTTTCCGTCACCAGATTCACTACGAACAGCCTCTATCTGATCTACACCTTTCATATGCCCTGCTTTATCTTTATTTCCGGCTTTCTGGCAAAGGGGGTATACAGGAACGGGGTGTTCCGGTGGGACCGGCTGGCCAGATTGGCCTGGCTGTATTTCCTGTTTGAACTGGGAGTACACGTCACGGAAGGACTGCTGGAGGGGAATATCGGCCGGAGGGTGGATTTCCTTCATGAAAGCGGGGCGCCGTGGTATCTCCTTGCGCTGATCCTCTGGTATCTGTGCATTCCTCTGTGCAGCCGCCTGGGAAAATGGCTGTCTCTTGGGATAGCTCTTGCCGTGGGGCTGATCGGAGGGTACGCAGGGAGCGGGCTGGGAGATTTTCTGGCGGCGGACCGCGTGCTGGCGTTTGCTCCTTTTTTCTTTGCGGGATATTTTTTTGCGGAAAAAGATCTGTCCCGGCTGTGCTCCGGAGGGACTCGCCTGGCCGCAGGGGCTGCGGGAGCACTGGCCGGAGCCGTGATATTTCTGGGGACCTATGATTTCCTGGAGCCTTACCGGCTGGCAGTATACGGAGCCATGTATGACCGGTTTGCTCCGGAGCTTTACCCTTTGTGCTGGCTGATCCGCCTGATCTGCTACGGGGCGGCAGGAGTCATTTCCGCCGGGCTGATCGCGTTTGCTCCGGACCGGAAGCTGCCGTTTCTTACGGTTCTGGGACAGCGGACCCTTTCCGTCTATGTGCTTCATCGGCTGATTCGGGATCTGTGCCAGTACTTTGACCTGTACCGGTTTCTCAACGTCCATTCAAAAGTCCAGGTACTGGTCCTGATGGCCGGCTGTACGGCGCTGGCTTTCGTTCTGGCAGCGGAGCCGGTGTACGGAGCGTTCCAACGGATCGGGGACATCCCGTTTGCTCTGGCGGGAAAAGTCCGGGGGAATAAAAAGAAGAATTGAAACGGAAGCACTCTTCTATTTTGAGCAAATGCCATCCCATACAATACGTCTGTAATTTTCTTTGTCAGTATCCCCTTCGGTGGAAATGATAAGGATTCTGGAAGAGCTGTCAAGCTGAAGCTTTTCTTTGATGCCGCTGTAAGTTGGATCCCGCAGTATTTCAGATAAAAAGCCTATTGTTGCTGCACCGCTCTCTCCGGAGATCACTCTTTTGTCTTTGCCTATGGGATTTCCCAGGATTCTCATCCCGTTGGCGGCGACATAGTCTGGGATTGAAGCATAACAATCTGCGTGGTCACGTAATATTTCCCAGCCGATTCCGCAGGGTTCTCCGCAGGCCAGACCGGCCATAATGGTTTTTAAGTCCCCCTTGACATTGTGAAGCATTCCGTCATTTGCCTTTGCGGTGCAATAGATGCAGTTGGCCGTTTCTGGTTCCACAATAGCAATGAGAGGCCGTTCTTTTCCGTATAAAGAAGAAAAAAATCCTGTGATTGCTCCTGACATTGCGCCTACCCCTGCTTGCAGAATAACATGAGTAGGCTTAATTCCGGCGAGCTGTTTATGGGCCTCATATGCCATTGTTGTATAGCCCTGCATGATCCAGGTTGGTATTTCTTCATATCCCGGCCAGGAAGTATCCTGTACAAGTACCCATCCGTTTTGCTTGGCATGAGTGCTGGCATAGCGAACCGTATCGTCATAGTTCATTTCTGTAATGCAGGCATAGGCACCGAGCGCTTGAATATTGCTTAACCGTTCCAAAGAGCTTCCTTTGGGCATATATACAACGCTTTTCTGCCCAAGGCGATTGGCTGTCCAGGCTATGCCTCGGCCGTGATTTCCGTCGGTAGCGGTGACAAAAGTAATGCTTCCCAATTTTTCCTTAATCTCAGGACTTGTTATTTGCTCATATGTCAGAGTGCTGATATCAGTTTTCAGCTGTTTGGCAATGTAATTGCCTATACAGTAACTTCCTCCTAGTACTTTGAATGCGTTTAACGAGAAGCGAAGGCTTTCATCTTTAACAAAAATTTGACCCACGCCAAATGTGCGGGCGAGTGATTTCAGCTCTACAAGAGGCGTAGGCGAGTATTCAGGAAAGCTGCGATGGAATGCCGCAGCTTTTTTTGCCTGTTCAGGTCCAAAAACGGTGCAATCGCTGAGTACCTGATTCTGTGAGGGTGTTTTAAATACCGCTTCAATTTTTTTCCCCATATATATGCTCCTTTATTTTGACTTTTTTGAAATATTAAAACAGTTGTTGCTTTGCGTTTAAGCTGATAATATTTTTAAAATATCCCTGAGCAGGATAACGGTTTTAAAGTACGAAAGTCTTGTGCGCAATGGTATTGAAAGACATTAAGCCGATACCGTCCCAGGGATAGAAACCGTATGATATATGTTTCACTTATGGAATTAAAGATTGGTTTGTCTGTCAAACATAAGATTACGGTAATAGATCAGAATGCCTGCGCTGACCATAACAGTATTTAGGATGTAGAAGAACCAGACGTAACTGGGGGTGGGCGTTCCGGCCATGAGCTTTATATATTTTGAGCCGAGGCCAAAAATATATCCGATCCAGATAAAAAAGTAGAAAAGTATGCTGCTTCCTTTTGTGCTTTTTGCTTTCCAGGATTTGAAAATATTGATCGGCCATGAAATGCCGAAGCACACAACCATAAGCACTTCCAATATATTTTCCATATTAATTTGCCGCCCTTTCTTTTTTTTTTCTGATAAATGCCGCAGCCAGGAGAACTATAATGTAAACGTAAGGAGTAACCAGCAAGAATGCAACCTGACCGGGATCTATTCCCAAAGACGCAGCGGGTGTGGCAGCGTTGGTATTCCAGGGAATCCACAGACCCAGGGGCAGACAGGCTACCATGACTGCATTGGCCAGTTCTCTCCGGTCAAATCCCAACTTGTCATAAACACCGCCGAGCATATTTGAACAGAACAGGTAAGCAAAGGTGGTGGAGGAGGACAGATTTGCAATCAGGCCGAAAAGCAGAGTACAGATAGCGCCGCCTACATAAGAATTGATACGGGTAGAAAGCGGTTCAACAACTTTGTCAAGAATTCCTGCAGTATTGAGGATACCAAACAGTCCGAACGCCATGATCACCATAACTACGGTACTGGTAACGCTGGTCATTCCCCCTCTGCTGAAGAGCTTATCTATAAATTCATTACCGCTGGAAAGTACGTAGCCGCTCCACATATAGGTAATGGATTCCTTCAGAGAGTTACCCTGATAGAAGACAGAGACTGCAAGTCCGGAGTATATGCCTCCCAGCAGTGCGGGAATAGTTTTCACTTTCACAGCAAGCAGAGCCAATACGAGAATGATTGGAATCAGCGTTATGACTCCTGTTCGAAAGTTATCAGAGATACCGGTCATGATAATTGCGACTTCGCTGATATCCACATTTCCTCCAGTCCCTTTTAGCCCCATGATCAGATAGATTACGGCGGTAATGACAATAGTAGGAATCGCTATTCTCATCAAATACTTAATATGAGCGAACAAATCGATAGCTAAAGCGCCGCTTATGATATTGGTGGTATCGGACATCGGAGAGATGCCATCACCGATGTAAGCGCCGCAAATAATTGGGCTGGCGGCAATCAGCGGATTAAAGTTCATGCCAAGCCCCACGCCGAACAGAGCGATTCCGATAGAACCAACGGTCCCCCAGGAAGTACCCGTCACAAATGCAAATGCAAGGGAAATCAGAAATGATGTGACCAAAAAGGCATTGGGAGATATCATCGTAAGTCCCAAGTGCGTCACGTAAGCAATGGTTCCGCTGGCATTCCACACTCCGATTAGGCCGCCGATTGTAAGCATAAAGGTAATAGGAAGCAATCCCCTTGGCATAAAGGAGAACATTCCTTTTTGCAGTTCGTCATAGGAATAGCCAAGCGGCATGCACAGCAGTACGGCTACAAGCCATGCCAGCAGGAACATTGCCTGCATTTTGAGACCGAAAAAGGCTCCCAGTACAATGATGATTCCCAAAACAGCTGACATAACCAAAAGAGCGTATCCAAATGTCAGCTTTTTATTTTTTTCGGATTGTTTCATATCCGCCCACTCCTTTCTGAAAACTCTTAACCGTGAAAATTAAAATTTGCTATTTCACTAAGTGCAGTGGCAAATATTTCAGTTCTAGTAAAGAGCGAGTCAATTACCGCATATTCCTTAAGATTATGTGCATAGTTGCCGGTCATACCGCAGGAATCGATTACAGGAACGCCTGCTGCCGCAATATTTCCTGCGTCATCTGCTCCGCCGCGAAGAACCTTGCCAAATCTCTGGTAACCGCATGCCTCCGCCGCGTCATTTACAAATTCCCACGCTGCAAGGACCGCAGCCGTCTCCTGAAGCGGCTTTAGCTTTGCGACTTCTAAGTCATAGTTGATGGTATAACCTTCACTTGGGTTATCCAATACTTTTGTAAAGTGGTCGATCACATGAGCGCGCTCTTCTTCTGTGACAATGCGTATATCAAATACGAGATAGCAATGATCCGGAATAGCGGTCTGCTGTTCGCCTGCATGGATAACGGATGCTGTTACGGTTGTTTCTTTCTCCTTGTTTGTCAGAGGGGTAACGGCGTTGATAATGCGGGCCGCCTCAAAAATGACGTTTTTTGCATTCCAGAAATTATTTCCCGCGTGACCGCCAACACCTTGAATGTCAATATGATAAACGAGCTGCGCCTTGCGCTGAGTGGCCAGACAATTGTCTTCGCCGGCGACTTCAAAACTCAGGGCGATGCCGCCGCCGATACAGTTTTCTGTTAGAATGCGGTCACCGTCATTTCCTACGTGATCTGCCTCTTCGTCGCATACAGCGATAATTTTGATAGGGCATTCTTCAAAACCAATGGCATTAAGAGCTTTTGCAATGTAAAGAGCGATGACCATGCCGCCTTTCATGTCCAAAACACCTGGACCGTAAATTTTTCCATCTTTTACTTTACAAGGGTTAGGACCTCCAAATGAGCCGGTTTTGTGAACGGTATCAAGATGTCCCTCAAGGATAATGGGCTTTCCTGGACGCTCTTTTCCTAACTCTGCAATCAGTATTCCTGCGCGTGCCTCGGCTACTTCAATCACATGGCAGGAGAAGCCTTCATTTTCCAATGCCTTTTGGTAAAAATCGCGAACACGCTCTACGGCTTCTTTCTCGTCATACCGCCCCTCAAGATTTGCAAGATGAATTAAAAATTGGAGCATTTCCTCCTGATGCTGTGCTACGAACTTTTTGATCTCTTCTTTGCGCTCATACATATGCAACTCCTCCTTTATACGTTTTAGAAATTAATTATTGCTTCTGCCCATAGGATAGCATTCGGAATTGGGCAAGTCTAATATATAAAGTTCACAACACAATTGAAAAATTATATACTTTGCCATATAATCAAAACATATGTAATACTTTGAGCTGCTGTAGATTGTTATTTGCAAAGATGTTTGCTTCAGGGGAACTTATGAGCTATAAAAATTTTCATTATATAATAGAGATTGCGCAGACGCAGAATATAACCAGGGCGGCAGAAAAACTTTTTATTTCACAGTCCGCGCTTAGTATTCATTTGCAGAAATTAGAAAAAGAATATGGCTGCAGTTTTTTCATCAGAGATAAAAATTCATTGACTTTAACTTCTGAGGGCAAGATGTTTGTAGAGACCGCGCAAGAAATCATGCGTTTGGAAGAAGAGCTGCGCTGCAATTTATCTGCTGGAGGTGCAAGGAATATTTCCATTGGCTGTTCATCTGAAATAGCGATGCAGATCGCTTCTCAGGTTAGCTACGCCTTTAAGAAAGAGCTGCCGGAGGTTAAGGTCAGTTTGATAGACCGCCGCTCGGACTATCTGATTAACAGTCTTAAGGAAAAAACTTTGGATCTGATCATTATTCCTAAGCTTTCCCTTGCAACGGATAGTTGGATGGCTCAGGAAATTCTGAAAACAGAGGAACTGGTTTTTGTTCTGCCGCCAAATCACAGCCTGGCAGAAAATGCAAGTACTGATTATAATAATCCGCCGGCAGTGGATATTTCAGTATTCAAGGATCAAAAATTTGTGATTGCGCCCTCCGATACGGTAGAATACAGCTTGATCAAACGCATTTTTAATGATGCTGGGATAAAGCCCAATATTGAATTTGAGATAAATCGTACAAGACAGGCATGTCAAATGGTGCTTGATGGAATGGCCCTTTCTGTTCAGCCCAGTTTCTGTGTGCCAAGAGATATGGGACTTTTGGTGTGCAAGCCTTTAAAACC
>CALWEP010000136.1 GCA_944377325.1 uncultured Lachnospiraceae bacterium | reverse complement strand
GTATCGGTAATATCCTCCGTCCGAACAGTGACGCTTCCGCCGGGGCGGTTGTACTTCAGCGCATTGCTCATGATATTGAGCAGTACCTGCCTGATATGAAGCGGACTTCCCATCAGACAGGGGCGGGGCAGAGCGGGAGCCTCCAAGTGCAGGGTCAGGCCGTATTCCGGGGCCTGAGCCCGAATCATCTGGAAGCAGCTGTCCAGCAGTTCGTTCATATTGAACGGTTCGCTGGTCAGAGCGACAGCCCCGCTTTCCATCTTGCTGATGTCTAAAACGTCATTGATCAGGGAGAGAAGGTGCTCAGCCGAAGTTCTGATCTTGTCCAGACAGTCCTTCTGACGCTCCGGCTGCCCTGCGCTTTTTTCACATATGGACAGCATACCCAGGATTCCGTTGATCGGAGTACGGATATCGTGGGACATGTGGGAGAGAAATTCCGTTTTCGCCCGATTGGCCCGCTTGGCATCCTCCAGCGCTTCCATCAGAGCCTTCTCCTGTTTCTGCCGGGTTTCCACCGTTTCGGTGATATCCTGGTGATAGCCTTTCAGACGGCGCCCCCGCCGGTCGAAGCTGTGATCGGGAACGCCTCCGCAGCGGACGTACAGCTTTCCCAGCGTAGGATGGCTCCAGGGGTAGGTGACCTCCGCCCGCCCCTTTTCACAGATCTCTTCCACACACTCCAGCACCATATCCACATAATCCGGATCAATGCGCTCAAACCAGCGGCGGTAGCAGTCCTCCGGAGAAATGTCTGTTGCCGCATCCAAAAGCATTCTCATGGTTTTATCTGCATACATTCTGGGCGGGCAGTCCTGCTCCAGCTCGATGGTCCACAGGCCGGTCCGGGCCCCTTCCAGAGTCTCCTCAATGGCGTGCTGCGTTTCCAGCTTATAGATGTTCTCCTTTTTCACAATGTCATCCACATTGCGGAAGCCTACGATCACAATGGGGTCGCCGTCCTGAATTCCCGCAGAGGCAAAATGAATTTCAAAGTGCTCCATGCCCAGGCTATTTTCTTTAGTATGATAGCGGACGAAGTAAAAGTCCCTCTCCTGAAGCCGTGCAAGAACGTACGGCCTTCTGGTCATGGCCTGTACATATTCCTGGTCGTCTTTGCGCACAAATTTCGGAATGCACTGCTCCATGGCAGAGTCATAATGGTCCGAAGCCATAAGGATGTCCAGGATATCTTTGTCTGCGCTGTCTGAGAGCCGGAAGATCTTAAACGCGCCTGTGGCAAAATTGACCCGGTAAATGGAAAAGTAGTCAGAACCCAGTGCAGACAGGATGCGGTTCTGATTTTCCTGCTCCTGTTTGGAATGCTCCAGCTCCAGCTGGGCTTTTTTCTTTTCCTGAATCAGCCGTTCATTATCTTTTTTCTGGGTAATATCAATAAAGATTCCTATAAAAAGCTGCGGAGAGCCGTTTTCGCGGCGGACGACCTCTCCCGTAGCCCGAAACCACTGATAAAGTCCGCTTCCGGTCAGAAGGCGGTATTCCACGTCATAATTGCCGGTTCCTGCGACGGCATTCCAGAAGGCGGTGAGAGTAGGCTCCCGGTCTTCCGGGTGCAGGCGATCCGACCAGGAGGACAGCTCGTCCGGAAACTCTTCCTTGCTGTGAAAACCGATCATTTCCCGAAAGGCAGGGGTCCAGGTAACTTTGGTCATTTCCCCCAGACTGTTGAAATTCATGGTCCACATACCGGACCGTATGATGCTGTTGATAATGCGCAGGTTGTTTCGCTCCTGCTGAACTCTGACGTGCCCCAGTTCAATGGCTTTATTGACGGCTTCTGCCAGCGGCCTGCATTCCGGAGGACAGTCTGAAATATTCAGAAATTCCGGAGCGTCAGCGGTGAGATTTCGTTCGTTCAGAATACGAAGCCGTTCAGCCAGTATATTGATCCAGTCCATTGCCGATTTTCTCCTTACAACATATTCCAGCTTACTATAGCATGGATGACGGGAGGTTTTCAAGAGACAGAACGCGGGAAAAGAACAGCCCCTTCACAATTTTCAGAAAAAGAGAAATCCAAACATTTTTCGATGCAATTTTTTGGATGAAAATCGGCGAAAAACCGGAGCAGAAAAATTGCAGAAAATGAAGAAAAACCAGAAAAAGACAGGAGAAATCAGCCTTTGAAAACATACATTTTTTTGGACGTTTTTAAGGGGGATGAGAGGGAGGCGGGGAAAGGGGACTTCTTTTTGGTAAATCTGTGTAAATATTATCCACGCCACAGATGAAAAATTGTGATATTTATAGATAAAGAGCTGGTCCGGACAGCGCATAAGAAAAGGAGGGGGTTCTATGAATGCACAATTAACCGTCTGCATTGTCATCTTTTTTCTGACACTGCTCAGCTATATTCTGAATAAAGTACCTATGTGGATCACATCCCTGGTCTCCATGGGAGCTCTGTATGTCACAGGATGTACGGATGCGGCTCAGACGCTGTCCGGATTTTCCAATACCAATACGATCCTTATGGCTGGAATGTTCCTGCTGGCTGCAGGCTTTTCCAGAACAACCTTTATCGATACCATATGCAATACCGTGATCGGCATGGCGAAGGGATCTTTTATCAAGGCCTATTCCGCCTACATCATCCTGGCGGTGATTCTTACCAACCTGATCTCCAGCCCTGTGGCTACTTTTGCCATCATGTGCCCGCTGCTGGCGGCTCTCTGCGAGAAAACGGAGGTGAGCCGTTCCCGGGTCATGTTCCCGGCTATGGTGGTATGTGTGGGCTGCTTTGGCCTGCTTCCCTTTGCGTCGGCGGTTCAGCAGGCAGGACAGGCTCAGGGTTTCCTGGAAACCTACGGCTTCTCTCAGACGGTGACGGCCATGGATTATTTCCTCGGCAAGGCGCCGCTGCTTCTGATTATTCCGCTGTGGGCAATCTTTTTGGGGCCGAAGGTCACTCCGGCAGAGCCGGTGATGCCTCTTTCCTCCGGAGAGGGAAAAGGAAAAAAGAACCGCAAAGCCCTCACGCCGTTCCAGGATAAAGCGGCCATTGTCATTTTCTTCGGAGATATCCTGGCCATGATCTTTTCCGCTCAGCTGGGAACGGAAACCTGGTTTGTGGCATTCGCGGGAGGTCTTCTCATGGTCTGCTTCGGCGTGTTGGATCACCGCACGGCTTTAAAGGAAATCCCCTGGGATATGATTATGCTGTTTGTGGGAGCGCTCTGCCTGGGAACGGCTCTGACGGAAACGGGAGCCGGAGATGTGGTGGGAGGCTGGCTGGCCGGAGCAGTAGGGGGAACCACCAATAATTACATCCTGGGAGCGCTGTTCTTCCTGATCCCCTTTGTGATCACCCAGTTTATGCTCAACCGGGCGGTGAACCAAATTTTCACTCCCATCTGCCTGCTGACCTGCAGCGCTCTGGGAGCCAATCCCGTAGGCCTGCTCCTGCTGGTATCCGCAGGAAGCCTGACCGCTTTCCTCACTCCCATGGCGACTCCGGCAGTTTCCATGTGCATGGGAGAGGGGGGCTACGATCTGAAATCTCTCTGGACCTCCGGCGGGATCGTCACTGTTCTGATCAGCGCAGTCTATATTTTCTATACCATGACCGTATATCCGGCCTTTTAGGCAGAAGGAGTCCGCAGTCTACGGCAGGGGAGGCAGATAAGCCGCCAGCTTGCGGACTGCGGCAGGAGAGCTGCTTCCCAGGTATCTGGGAAACTGGGCCTTCCAGCGGACGTTGTCGCTGCCTTCCAGGGACTTGCGGTAGCGTCCGGGAGTGATGTCAAAATACTTTCTGAATGTGGCATTCAGGGAACGGCTGTCGGCAAAACCGGAAGCCACGGCAATGGAAGCTACGGACTGATCCGTATTGTTCAGCAGGTGGACGGCGTGCTGGAGCCGTTTTCTGGCCAGAAGCTCACTGTAGGTGATGCCCAGGTGGCTGTGTATGAAGGCGGACAGATAGCTGGCGTTCATATTCAGATGGGCGGCCAGCGCGGAGAGGGAAACGGCTTCGGTGAAATGCCGGTCCGTATAATTCAGAATTTCTCTGAGCTTTTTCAGATTCTGTTTTCCGGAAGCAGTTTCCGATACGGCTTCCGGACACTGAAAATGACTGATCAGAAGCCCGGTGATAATTTCCAGCGCTCCGTGAGCGATAAGGCGTCTGGCTTCATCAGGACGGGACAGCTGGCCGTAAATCATTCCCATACAGCCTCTGAGCTGGGAGAAAACAGGCTGAAATCTGGTGTCTTCCCGGCTTCGGCAGGAAAACAGGAGAGGATTTTC
This sequence comes from uncultured Lachnospiraceae bacterium, assembly GCA_944377325.1. Taxonomy (GTDB): domain Bacteria; phylum Bacillota; class Clostridia; order Lachnospirales; family Lachnospiraceae; genus Lachnoclostridium_A. Next base: position 366 of record CALWEP010000136.1, on the reverse strand, counting down.
CGCGGCAAGAGGGCGGAAGGCCTCCGGAAAAATATGGAGAAGGAGAATCGCCGTATCCGGCTCCGCTGCCAGAGTGGCATGGCCCTCCTGAGGGTTGATGAGGATCAGATCGTCTTCAGCGATCAGGCAGGCTCTGCCGTCCTGATAGATCTGAGCGCTGCCGTGAAGGACGGTGAGCAGCTCATAGCTGGAATGCCAGTTGAAGCGCAGAAAGCCCGGCTCATAGAGGTATGTTTCCAGCAGAGGCTTTCCTGACGGACCGATGAGCTGAAGCTTGGCCCGGTCTTTTTCCGGATTGGTCTGGTACAGCATAGGGATCTCGGTATTGACCACGGCTTTTTCGCCGGTGTCGGGGTCATAGTAGAA
>CALWEP010000135.1 GCA_944377325.1 uncultured Lachnospiraceae bacterium | reverse complement strand
CTGACGGAGTTCATGACCGAAGTGGTGACGGAGGGCACCGGTTCGGCGGTAAACACAGATGCCTATACGGCTGCGGGAAAAACCGGGTCTGCGGAATTTGAGACAGGGAAAGAGACTCATGCCTGGTTTACGGGATTTGCCCCTGCGGAGGACCCGCAGATCGCCGTGACGGTGATCGTGGAAGAGGGAGGCTCCGGGGGCAGGGCCGCAGCCCCCATTGCAAGAGGAATTTTTGACGCTTATTTTTCCGGTCAATAAACAGGATTGATACTATTGAGGAGGTTAGGAAATGTTCACGGCGAGAGAGTATGTGAAAGTAGGGTCTCTGGAAGAGGCGTGGGAGCTGAACCAGAAACGGACCAATGTGATTGCCGGCGGAATGCTGTGGCTGAAAATGGGAAACGGACAGAAGGGGACGGTTATTGACTTATCCGGCCTGGGCCTGGATCAGATTCAGGAGACGGAGGAGGAATTTTCCGTGGGCTGTATGTGCACTCTGAGACAGCTGGAGCTGGACCCGGGGCTGGAGAGAGCCTTCGGAGGGATCTTCCGGGAGAGCCTGCGCCACATAGTGGGCGTTCAGTTCCGCAACTGTGCCACCGCAGGAGGGAGCGTGTACGGCAGGTACGGCTTTTCAGACGTTCTTACCTGTCTTCTGGCTCTGGATACCTGGGTGGAGCTTTATAAAGGAGGAAGGATTCCTCTGGAGGAGTTTGCGAAAATGCCCTATACCAGAGACGTTCTGGTGAGAATTATCATCAGAAAGGACGGACGCCGGGCCGCATACGGTTCCCAGCGCAATACGAAGACGGATTTCCCGCTGATTGCCTGCGCCGTTTCCAGAAAAGGGGACAGCTGGCAGATCAGCGTGGGAGCCAGACCGAAAAAGGCGGAACGAATCTGCCTGGACGGAGCGGGAAAGACGGCGGCGGAGCTGGCGAAAGAGGCGGCAGGCCGTTTTGCCTACGGCAGCAATATGAGGGGAAGCGCTGAGTACCGCGCCCATCTGGCCGAGGTGTATATCAGACGTCTGGCTGAGAAGCTGGAAAAGGAGGCTTAAATGGAGATCAATCTGACATTGAATGGAAAAAAAATAAAAGCGCAGATCCGGCCGGATGAACTTCTGCTGGACTTTGTCCGTTCCCAGGGCTGCCGGAGCGTGAAGCGGGGGTGTGAAACGGCCAACTGCGGACTCTGTACCGTGTGGCTGGACGAAAAGCCGGTTCTTTCCTGCTCCACTCTGGCTGCCAGGGCCGACGGAAGAACGGTGACTACTCTGGAGGGAGTGGCTGCGGAGGCGGAAGCCTTCGGCGCCTATCTGGCAGAGGAGGGCGCGGAGCAGTGCGGCTTCTGCAGCCCCGGACTGATTATGAACGTGCTGGCCATGGAGCGGGAGCTTTCCGACCCTTCTGAAGAGGAGATCAAAGAGTATCTGGCAGGAAATCTGTGCCGCTGTACGGGATACATGGGCCAGCTGCGGGCCATCAGGAATTATCTGAACAGAAAAGGGGGAGAGACGGATGGAGAGAACCGCTAAGATCGTAGGAAGTCCGGTGATGAAAAAAGACGCCATGGCGCTGGTGACGGGAAAGCCTGTTTATACGGACGATATTGCCCCCGGTGACTGCCTGGTGGTAAAGGTGCTCCGCAGCCCTCATGCCCACGCTCTTGTGGAGGAAATCCGGACGGAAGGAGCAAAGAAAGTGCCGGGGATCGTCACGGTCCTCACTTGGAAGGACGTACCGGGAAAACGGTTTACCATGGCGGGGCAGAGCTATCCGGAGCCCAGCCCTTATGACCGCCTGATTTTAGACCGGCGGGTTCGCTTTGTGGGAGACGCGGTGGCAATCGTGGCAGGAGAGACGGAGGCGGCTGTGGACCGGGCTCTGCGCCTGATTAAGGTCAGCTATCAGGTTCTGGAGCCGGTGCTGGATTTCCGGACGGCCAAAGACAATCCGATCCTGGTTCACCCGGAGGAAGACTGGAAGAGCCTGTGTCCGGTAGGGGCGGACAACAAAAGAAACTTATGCGCCTCCGGCTGTGAAAAGGACGGGGATGTGGAGGCGGTGCTGAAGACCTGTGACTATGTGGTGGAACGGACTTATCACACCAAAGCGAATCAGCAGGCCATGATGGAGACTTTCCGGGCATTTACCACCTTGGATCCCTACGGAAGACTGGTGGTAACGGCGTCCACTCAGGTACCCTTCCATGTGAGACGAATTATTGCCCACGCCCTGGATATTCCCAAGGCAAAGGTCCGTGTGATCAAGCCCAGAATCGGCGGAGGCTTCGGAGCCAAGCAGACGGTGGTAGCGGAAGTCTATCCGGCCATCGTGACCTGGCTTACGGGAAGGCCGGCCAAGATCGTTTACAGCCGGTATGAATCCCAGATCGCTTCTTCCCCCCGTCATGAGATGGAAGTGAAGGTGCGGCTTGGAGCGGACAAAGACGGGATGATCAGAGCCATCGACCTGTATACCCTTTCCAATACGGGAGCTTACGGAGAGCACGGACCGACCACCGTAGGTCTGTCCGGACATAAATCCATCCCTCTGTACGGCAACGCGGAGGCGTTCCGGTTCACTTATGACGTAGTGTATACGAACCGCATGTCTGCAGGGGCTTACCGGGGCTACGGGGCTACTCAGGGCCTGTTTGCAGTGGAATCGGCGGTAAATGAGCTGGCGGATATGCTTCATATGGATCCGGTGAAGCTGAGGGAAAAGAACATGGTGCGGGAAGGAAACGTTATGCCCGCATATTACGGAGAAGTGGCAAACAGCTGTGCACTGGACCGGTGCATGGCAAAGGCGAAGGAAATGTTCGGCTGGGATGAGAAATTCCCGGCGAAGGACATGGGAAACGGAAAGGTGAGGGGAGTAGGAGTGGCCATGTCCATGCAGGGATCGGCCATTGCAGGACTGGATGTGGGCTCCGCCACCCTGAAGCTCAATGACGACGGTTTTTACAGCCTGCTCATCGGAGCGGCCGACATGGGAACAGGCTGTGACACCACCTTGGCTCAGGTGGCCGCAGACTGTCTCTGCTGCGATCTGGACAACATTGTGGTTCACGGAGTGGATACGGACGTGTCCCCCTATGATTCCGGCTCCTACGCATCCAGCACCGCTTATCTGACGGGAGGAGCAGTGGTGAAAACCTGCGACTCCATGATCGCAAAGATCATGGAGAAGGGAGCGGAATACTTAAATTCATCCGCTGACGAGGTGGAATTTGACGGAAAACGGGTATACCGGCTGGACGGTTCCGGAGAGATCAGCCTGCGGGATATCGGAAACAGAGCCATGTGCAGCAACGGCTATGCCCTGGAGGTAACCGAATCCAATACGTCTCCGTCCTCTCCGCCGCCGTTCATGGTAGGCATGGCTGAGGTAGAGGTGGATATGGAAACGGGAGCGGTGGAGCTGCTGGACTATGCGGCCGTCGTGGACTGCGGCACGCCTCTGAATCCCAACCTGACCAGAATTCAGACGGAAGGCGGACTGGCCCAGGGAATCGGCATGGCTCTTTACGAGGACATCACCTATTCGCCCAAGGGTCAGCTTTACGAAAACTCCCTGATGCAGTATAAGATTCCCAGCAGACAGGATGTGTGTCCCATCCGGGTGGAATTTGAGAGCAGCTATGAGAAGACCGGTCCCTTCGGCGCCAAATCCATCGGCGAAGTGGTGATCAACACCCCGTCTCCGGCCATCGCCAGTGCTGTGGCCCACGCTGCGGGAGTCTATATCCGGGAGCTGCCCATTACGGCGGAAAAGGTATACCGGGGAATGAACGGGAAGGGTTGAAACCTGAAGGCAAATGAGTTATACTGAAACCAGTTTTAATACACCCATCAGGAGGCACTGCATATGATTGAGGCAACGAGCTGTGGCGGTGTGGTTATTTTTCGAGGTAAGATTCTGGTTTTGTATAAGAACTACAAGAACAAGTATGAAGGATGGGTTTTGCCAAAGGGAACTGTAGAGGAAGGTGAGGATTTTAAGGAGACGGCTCTGAGAGAAGTGAAGGAGGAGACCGGAGTCTCTGCATCCATTATCAAATATATCGGGAAGAGCCAGTATTCCTTTGCCACTCCCCACGATATGGTGGAAAAGGATGTGCACTGGTATTTGATGATGGCGGACAGCTACTACAGCAAACCACAGCGGGAAGAATACTTTGTGGATTCCGGTTATTACAAATTTTACGAGGCCTACCATCTGCTGAAATTTTCCAATGAAAAGCAGATTCTGGAAAAAGCCTACAATGAATATCTGGATTTGAAAAAGAGCAATTTATGGGGATCTAAAAAGTATTTTTAAACAGATCGGGCGTTCCGGAGAAAGACCGGAGCGCCCGTTTGCCGTGAAGGATACGGTCCGGCCGGAAAGAGGGTTTCTAAAAAATAAATAAACAATATGAACAAAAAATAAAAAAACCTTTAAAAACTATTGACTATTTTTATAAACCCTGGTATGATAAACACATCAATTGAATTGATTTGGGTTGTTAGTGTCAGGCAGGAAAAACAAGATTTATGAGAGAGGAGGGAATTTCCCTGACTGCTCTTATAAATGCTGGTTTTTTTTGTTACCATAAAGTCTGGCTGGGAAGGGAACCGGTGAAATATCGATATGATCATTGATAAAGTTATTAACAATAACATTATTTCTGCCTTTGACAGCGAAGGCAGGGAAGTGGTGGTTATGGGCCGCGGCCTGGGCTTCGGAGCAAAACCCGGCGGGAAAGTGCCGGCTGCGAAGGCAGAAAAGATATTCCGCATTCAGAGCCATACTCTGGCGGAGAAATTCAAGGATCTGCTGGCAGGCATGCCTCTGGAACACGTAGCGGTATCCGGAGACATTATCGCCTATGCAAAGGAAAAGCTGAATCTGGAGCTGAACCAGAGCATATACGTGACCCTTACGGACCACATCGACTTCGCCATAACCAGATACCGTCAGGGAATCAAGCCGCAAAACGCCCTGCTTTGGGAGATCAAGCAGTTTTATTCCAGAGAATATCAGATCGGGCAGTATGCGCTCCAGATGATCCGGGAGAGGCTGCAGGTAGACCTGACGGACGACGAGGCGGGATTTATCGCTCTTCATTTCGTCAACGCGGAGTATGGAACGGATATCCGCGACGCGGCCAAGTTCCCCAATCTGGTGGGAGATATTCTGGATATCGCCCAGGGAGAGCTGGGGATCCGGTTTGATGAAAATTCCCTTCATTATGAGCGTTTCGTCACTCACATCAAATTCCTGATTCAGAGAATTTACCGCAAGGAGCTGCTCACCGATCAGGACCTGGACATGGCGGAAATGATGAAGAGAAAATACAGAAAAGAATATGGCTGCAGCAGCCGCATCGCAGCTTATATAGAACAGGAAACAGGAAATCGTCTGTCGGAAGAAGAGGTCATGTATCTGGCGATCCACATCCGGAGAGTGACCATGACCGACGACCAGTGAAGAAAGGGAGGAAAAGAAATGTTCGGACTGTTTAAGAAAAAGGAAAAAGCTCATCTGATCGGTTCCGTGGCAAAAGGAAAGGCCGTACCGCTGAAGGAGGTAAATGACCCCACCTTCAGTGAGGGAATGCTGGGAGAGGGAGCTGCTGTGATTCCCTCTGAAGGAAAGATTTATGCGCCGGCTGACGGGCAGGTTGAAATGGTTTTCGACACCCTTCATGCTGTGAGCATGACAACGGATTTCGGCGCTGAGATCCTGATCCATGTGGGCCTGGATACGGTAAAGATGAAGGGAGACGGCTTTGAAGGCCATGTAAAGGCCGGAGACCGCGTAAAGAAGGGGGACCTGCTCCTTACGGTTGACCTGGATAAGGTAAAGGCAGCCGGTTATGATGTGATCACGCCGGTGCTGGTATGCAACAGCGGAGACTTTGAAAAGGTAGAAGGCCTGACGGGCCGGGAGGTCGCTCCGGGAGATGATCTGATCTCCGTTGCGGCGAAGTAATACGGGTATTTAAGCGGAACGGATTCCGCTGAAATATAACTGAAGGGATTTGAAAAAGTATAAGGAGGAAATGTATGAAATATTTACAGAGATTAGGTAAAGCGTTGATGCTTCCGGTTGCCTGTCTTCCCATCTGCGGAATTCTCATGGGTATCGGATACTGGCTCTGCCCCGCATCCATGCAGGGCGGAGAGATTACAGGTGCGCTTCAGATCATCGGATTCTTTCTGGTAAAAGCAGGAGGAGCCCTGATCGACAATATGTCCTGGCTGTTTGCAGTAGGCGTGGCCGTAGGCCTGGCTACGGATAATGACGGAACTGCCGGTCTGGCCGGACTGGTTTCCTGGCTGATGATCACAAAACTGCTGAATCCTTCTGTAGTGGCAACTCTCACCGGCGTTGCAGCCGATGCAGTGGATCTGTCCTTCAGCAAGATTGAGACTCAGTTCATCGGTATCCTGGCAGGTGTGATCGGTTCCATCTGCTACAACAAGTTCAGAAATACCAAGCTTCCGGATTGGCTTTCTTTCTTCTCCGGCAAGCGCTGCGTAGCGATTGTTACCGCTGTTGTTTCCATCCTGGTGGCAGCTGCTCTGTTCTTCGTATGGCCGATTATTTTCGGTGCTCTGGTAGCATTAGGAAAAGCGATCATGAGCCTGGATGCAGTAGGCGCCGGTATCTATGCGTTCCTGAACCGTCTGCTGATTCCGTTCGGCCTGCACCACGCATTGAACAATGTATTCTGGTTTGACACCATCGGT
>CALWEP010000134.1 GCA_944377325.1 uncultured Lachnospiraceae bacterium | reverse complement strand
AAGGAGAGGAAAGGGATGGAAGGACGAAAGGTTCCATGGTAGAATGGGAACAGAAAAAAGGGAGGAGGGAGAGGAGAATGAACGCGGTATGCCGGGATATTTTTCGTGGAATCCATGAGGGGAAATGGCTCAGCATTGAGTACCGGAATACCCAGGGACAGGTAACCAGGTACTGGATCGGGATCAGGGACTTAAATTCCCGCGGCAGGACCCTGCGGGTGGACGGACTTCATCTGGGCAGGTACTGTATGGAGCAGTTTGACCGGATTTATATTGACTCCATTCTTTCTTCCCAGGTGCTGGAGGGAACCTACTGTCCGGTCAATGAAAGGCTGACGGAGGATATCGCTCTCAACCCGGAAAAATACAGAGGTCTGTTTGACCATGGGGCAAATCTGAAGATTCTGAGTTATCTGGAAGACTGCAACCGGATGGACACTACGCCTTACCGGTCAGAATTTGCTCTGGTGAAACGGCTGGACCGGGAGAGCTTTTCCGGAGGAGGATACGATCTGGACGAGGAGCAGTTTCAGGCTATCGTGCGCGATTTTCAGCTTAAGGCGGAGAGATCCGGTGAAAAAAACGGGAATGGAAAGCTGACAATCCAGAGGCTGGCCATGAACGTGGTGAGCCTGCATACGGCAAAAGGGCTCTACGTTCTGGCCTACCGCCGCCTGGACCTGGATGTGAAGGAGAAAAGGCTCCGGCCGGACGATTCTGTGACGGTGTGCACCGAATTCACCGTGGAGGGGACAAAGGAAAGCATCCGCCGGTTTCTGGACGGGGACGACTATGAGCTGCTGAAGGACTTTGAAAAGAATCAGGAGAAGATCAAGGACGCTCTGATGAAGACGGCGGGAAGAGGACAGTCCGTGGATGATATGCCTTATATCATCGGACTGGGGATGGATATTGCCCTGGATCTTCACAGGGAATACGGGGGAATTCTGGAAATGTACCGCAGCGGGGAGGCGACGGTGCCCATTAAAGCATTTTTCGGCGATCTGCTGGACCGGCCCAGAGGAAACCGGCCTCTTCCCATGGCGCTCCCGGACAGAAAAGTGAATCTGGATCAGCTGCTGGCCATTCATAACGGGATGAAATACCCGGTGGCGTACATTCAGGGACCTCCTGGAACGGGAAAAACGGATACCATTGTAAATACGATCATCACCGCCTTTTTCAATGAGCGTACCGTTCTGTTTTCCTCCTACAACAACCACCCCATTGACGGGGTGGCGGAGAAACTGGCCGGGCTGACCTACAGGGGGAAAAAGATTCTTTTCCCGGCGGTGCGGCTGGGAAATCAGGAAAAAATGAAAAAGGCGCTGAAACAGATGAGAGCGCTTTATGAGGAAGCGGCGGACGTGAAGGTATACGCTTCCACTCTGGAACGGAATAAAGAGGAGCAGGCTGAGCGGGCGAAAAAGCTGTCCGCGGTGCTGAAGCGGTACGAAGACAGGCTGGAGCTGAAGGAGCGGGAGGAAACGATCCTTCGCCTGCTGGATTATGAAAAAAAGCACGGAGATTCCATGCAGATGATCAGTTTCCAGGCAGATCTGAGCGGGCGTCAGATGGAGCAGGTAAAGGAACGGATGAAAAAGACCGGGGAGGTCTCAGAGGAGGAAGCTCTCGCGCTGCTGGATCAGGATACGGAGGTGCTGAAAAAATATCTCTATTATATTTCAGCGAAATATCTGAAGCGGCTGGATGAGCCGAAAAATGAGGAGCTGAAGGAGATTCTCTACATGGATGATCCGGATCTGCAGGCGGAAAAATTTCAGAGCTATCTGAGCGGGGAAGATCGCCTGAAAAACTTTCTCCGGATCTTTCCGGTGGTGGAGACCACCTGCATTTCTGCTTACAAGCTGGGAGAACCGACTCCGAAATTTGACATGGTAATCATGGATGAGGCCAGCCAGTGCAATACGGCCGTATCCCTGGTGCCGATCGTAAGGGGAAAAAGGCTGATGCTGGTGGGCGATCCCCAGCAGCTCAATCCTGTGATTCTGCTGGATGAGGGAACCAACTGGAAGCTGAGGCAGAAATATGGAATTTCCGAGGAATACGACTACAGGAAAAATTCCGTTTATAAAACCTATCTGGCCTGCGACTGCGTAAGCGATGAGGTACTTCTGCGCCGGCACTACCGGTGCGCCAGAAAGATCATCGATTTTAACAACCGGAAATACTACCATTCCCGCCTGCTGGTCTGCACGGAGGAAAAAGGAGGAATGCCCCTCCGGTACATCGATGTGGCCGATTCGGGCACTTACCGGAAAAATACTGCTCCGGGGGAAGTGGAGGAGGTAATCCGCTACGCCCAGTTTCACAGAGACCAGTCCATTGGAGTGATCACTCCTTTCGTGAATCAGAAGGAAGCTATTGAAGCCCGGCTTAAAGAGGAGGGCCTTACCAATGTTTCCTGCGGCACGGTCCACGCCTTTCAGGGGGATGAAAAGGACGTGGTGCTTTTTTCCACGGCGGTGACGGACGAGACCTATGAGGGGACGTATCAGTGGCTGAAAAATAACAGGGAGCTGATCAATGTGGCCGTTTCCCGGGCCAAGAACTGTCTGGTGGTGCTGTCCAGCATGAAAAACCTGCAGAGGCTTCACCGGGAAGGAGAGGAGGACGACCTTTTTGATCTGGTTCAGTATGTCCGCACCAACGGCAGGTCGGCGGTAACGGAGAAACCAAGTCATTCCAGAGCGCTGGGAGTAAAACCCTTCAGCACAGCCACAGAGGAGGCGTTTCTGGCGGCGCTGAATCACGCGCTGGGAAATATCTGGCTGACTCAGAGCCGCTTTTCCGTGGAAAAAGAGGTGCCCATTGCCCAGGTATTTCCGGGGACGGAAATCCACAGTGATCTGTTTTATTCCGGCCGCTTCGATTTCGTCGTGTATGAGCGGCACGGAGAGCTGAAATATCCGGTGCTGGCCATTGAACTGGACGGAAAGGAGCACCGGGAGAACCAGGTGGTCCGGCACAGGGATCAGAAAAAACAGGAGATATGCAGGAGCAAAGGACTGGAGCTGATCCGGGTGGAAAATTCCTATGCCAGGAGATATCAGCACATCAAAGGGATTCTTACCTCTTATTTTGCGGTGAAGCATTGAGACGTACCTTCAGAAAGGAAGAAGAGAGATGATTACAAGAGAAGAGGCGCTGGCATTCTGCCTTTCCTTTCCGGGTACGTCCTGGGATATGCCTTTTCATGACCCGAACTGGACCGTGGTCCGGAGGCAGGAGAACAGAAAGATCTTTGCCTGTGTGTTTGAGCGGCAGGGGAGGATCTGGATCAATATTAAGGTAGATCCGGAATGGAGGGATTTCTGGAGAAATGCTTTTCCGTCTGTGATTCCGGCTTATCATATGAATAAAGAGCACTGGAGCAGCATTATTCTGGACGGGACAGTTCCGGACGGAGACATTGAACGGATGATCGGAGAGAGCTACGATCTGACGGGAGGCAGGAAAGGCGGAAAGGGGGCAGGAGACCGGTCCGCTTTCGCGGAGAGGGTATTTCAGGCTGTGGCGGCTGTGCCGGAGGGGACGGTGGCCACCTACGGACAGATTGCCCGGATGGCAGGCAGTCCCCGGGCGGCCAGGGCGGTGGGAAACCTTCTGCGCGAAAACAGGGATCCTTCTCTTCCCTGCCACCGTGTGGTGAACGGCCAGGGACAGATGGCTCCCGAAGGTACCTTCGGCCGGCCGGGAGAGCAGGAACGGCGGCTTCTGGCGGAGGGAGTGGAGACGGTCAACGGAAAGGTGGATCTGAAACGGTGGCAGATGGGAAGGGAGAAAACGAATTTTGAGCAGTAAAAAAGTTACCAGCCGGAGCGTGTTCCCGGGATTTTCAGTGTGAGACCGGACACCTCCGATACGGGCGAAACCGCACTCCTCCCGGAACTGGTAACATGACTTTATTGTAGCACTGCTGCGGGAATCTGACAAGAAGACAAAAACAAAACCTCGTATCTATGCGGTTTTTCGCATAAATACGAGGTTTTCTCTCAGTGGAGCATACGGGATTCGAACCCGTGGCCTTTTGAATGCCATTCAAACGCGCTCCCAGCTGCGCTAATGCCCCAACGCGTTTGTTATTATAGCATAGAGTTTTCAGTTTGAAAAGTCTTTTTTTGAAAAAAAGGAAAAATCTTTTTAAAGCTCCCTGGCTGCGTATCAGAGAAACAGTTCCAGAATAAACACGGAGGCGCAGCAGGAAATGGCGACCTGGAACAGATCGGCTCCCAGCCAGGCGGCGGCAATCCCAATGATCAGAGCGGCTCCTCCGGAAATACGGCTCTGAGTGGCGTCCAGGATGGCCGGAAAGGTCATCACCGCCAGAGTAACATAAGGTACGTAGTACAGGAAAGACTGGATAAAACGATTTTTGATCTGCTTCTGGATCAAGGTCAGAGGCAGAGCTCGGATGGCGAAAGATACGCCGGCCATTACCAGGATGTAGATATAAATGCTGCGGTTCATGAACATTCCTCCTCGGATTGTGTGTTTTTTGGAAACAGGATCGCGGCGGCGGCGGAGATTGCCACAGTCAGCAGAATGGTTTTTGTTCCGGAAGATACGGAAGCCAGCATGGGCAGACAGGAGGCCAGAAAGCTGGAGGCGAAACACAGAAGAATCAAACCGGCGATAACCCGGTCCTTTCTGGCCGGGGGAATAATAATGGCCAGAAACATTCCGTAAAGTGCCACGCTGAAGGCGCTCACCAGACGAAGGGGCAGAATGCTCCCGGCCAGCGCCCCGATGGCAGTTCCGAAGGCCCAGCAGGGGGCAGCTACCAGCATGGCTCCGTAAGTGTATGCCGGACTTAAATATCCCGGGCGGGCAATGGCGATGCCGAACAGCTCATCCGTAATGTCAAAGGCCATGAACAGTCGGTGATAAAAAGGAATGCCGGGCCGCATTCTCTGGCTCATGGCGCAGCTCATAAGGAGATACCGGGCATTTGCGATCAGTGTGATAATGGCCACTTCCAGATAGGTGGCGCCTACGGCGATCAGACTGAAGGCGGCGTATTCACCGGCGGAAGCGTTGCACAGAAGGCTGGCGAGAAAGCCCTGAAAGGGATTGAGGCCGGCAGCCCGGGCAGTAATGCCCAGAGAAAAGGATACGGCAAAATACCCCATGCCTATGGGAGTTCCGTCTCTCATTCCCTGCCGGAAAGGAGAAAGATTTGTGCCTGATACAGTATTCATTTGAAAAACCTCTTTTTTTCAGATTCGCGGAGGATTTTTATCCCCAAACGCTCCTATTATACCGCTTTTATTTACATCCGTAAAACGAAAGTTTATAATAAGGAAAAGAAGTGATTTTTCGGGCATTTTGGGTATAAACGGCATAAAAGGAGGAAGCTATGAGATTTTCCCGTATTATTATCAGAAATTTCAAATCGATTCGGGAGATGGAGATCACGGATATGGAAAATGCCCTGATTCTGGTGGGAAAAAACAACACCGGGAAAACTTCCGTACTGGACGCCGTGCGGATGATTACCGGGGCGTATGTTCCAACGGAGCGGGATTTCAACGAAAAAATGCAGAATATTGAGATCGAAGTATTTCTGGAAATTACGGAGGAGGATTTGCGGAGGCTTCATGCCCTGGGACTGGTAAGCCAGTACAAGCGGTATGAGGTGTGGGAAAAAGATTTCTGCAGACGGCTTCCTTCTTTTCAGGACGGCGTGCTTCATTTTACCCTCAGCTGCAACTGCAGAGGAGAGCGGCGCTATGGGGATGGATACAGAAAAAACAACCGGCTGATTCCGGAAGCTCTTCCCCATATGTATTCCATCGGAACGGAGCGGGAGATCGACCAGTTTCAGAAGGACCTTCTGTTTTTCCAGGACCGGATGCTTATGGATCAGCTGCGGGCAGGGTTCTGCCTGTTTGACGCGGGAAAGACCTGCCGTCACTGCTTTCAGTGCGTGGGGCTGATGGAGAGAAAAAATCCGGGAGAGCTGACTGTGGGAGAAACGGCGCGTTTGCTGGAATATAAGCTGTATCAGACGAACCTCAGCAGTTTCTCCCGGCGGGTTAATGACAACTTTGCCAAAAACGGCGGGTATGAGGAGATTCGGTACGCTCTGACCTGCGCGGCGGAGGATATGTTCCGCATCCAGGTGACTATGTACAACCGGGAAAAGGGAACGGAAACTCCGGTGGCTTATATGGGAAAGGGTATGCGGAGCATTTATCTGCTCTCTCTTCTGGAGACTTACGTGGAGGATGAAAAAAAGCTCCCCAGCATTCTGGTTATGGAATATCCGGAAATGTTCCTTCATCCCAGGCTTCAGAAGATTGCCAGTGAAATCCTTTACCGCCTGTCAAAGAAGAACCAGGTGATTTTCAGCACCCACTCTCCCCATCTGCTGGTGAACTTTACCAGCAGGGAAATCCGCCAGGTGGTTCTGGATGAAGAGTACTATTCCGTTCTGCGGAAAAAAACGGATATTGATGTGATCCTCAATGACCTGGGATACGCCGCCGGAGATTTTATGAACGTGGATTTTGTCTTTATTGTGGAGGGAAAACAGGACAAGAGCCGCCTGCCTCTGCTGCTGGAGAAATATTACGAGGAGACTACGGGAAAGGACGGAAAGCTGTACCGGATCGCCATTCTGACCACCAACAGCTGCACCAACATCAAGACCTACGCCAATCTAAAATATATGAACCAGGTGTATCTGAAGGATCAGTTTCTCATGATCCGGGACGGGGACGGAAAGGACCCGGAGGAGCTGAGGAGACAGCTGTGCACTTATTATGAAGATCAGAACAGGGTGGATGTGGATAAGCTTCCGCGGGTTAAGCGGGAAAATGTACTGATTTTGAAATACTATTCCTTTGAAAATTACTTTTTGGATCCGGCGGTGATGACCAAGCTGGGAGTGGTGGAATCGGAGACGGCTTTCTATGAGATTCTTTGGGAAAAATGGAACAGCTATCTGGGAAAACTGGCCAGCGGCCGGCATCTGAGGGAGGTGCTGGGGAGAAATTTTGAGTCTCCTGAGGACATGAAGGCTCATATGGAGGAGATCCGCACCTATGTGAGAGGCCATAATCTTTACGATATTATGATCTCTCGGAATCCTGAGTGATCACAGCCAGCAGGCGCAGGCGTTGAACTTTGAAAAGTAAATATTATCTAAAAAGTGAAAAATAGACATGCTGAAATAGACATAGCTGTCGCTATATCTGAA
>CALWEP010000133.1 GCA_944377325.1 uncultured Lachnospiraceae bacterium | reverse complement strand
TCCTCCTTCTACTGCTGTCAGAAGGAGAAATAACCATAGCATGAATTGATGAAAGAGTAAATATCAACTGTGCGAGAGTAAACTCCATCGCCCTTTGGGGGTGTGGAATTTAAAAATTCATTTTAGGTCGAAGAAATTTCCATTTCTTTTTCTTGACAGCCTCCCGCGGTTATGCTACACTAAGGCCGCGAAAATATGTATAGATTCACAAAATGGGTGAATGTTTCTACCGGCTGCCGGAACAGCTGACTATATATTTTCCCGATTGCTGACAATTTTCAGCCGGGATTGCATACAGGTCAGAGTCCGGGAGTTTTTTTTTGCCCGGACCGCAAAACCTGTGATCTCCCGGGAAAGGAGAACGAGTATGATTGAGATTTTAAAAGGCGACATCTGCTACAGTACTGACAAAAACACCCTGATCACCGTACCGGACGGCTTTCTGGTATGGGAGGACGGCCTCTGCGCAGGAGTATTCGAGCAGCTCCCCGAACAGTACCGGGAGATTCCCGTCACCGACTGCACCGGGCAGCTGGTGGTTCCGGGACTGACGGACCTGCACATCCATGCCCCTCAGTACGCATTCCGCGGCTTCAAAATGGATCTGGAGCTTCTGGAATGGCTGAACTCCAGTGCATTTCCGGAAGAGGCCAAATATGAGGATCCGGACTACGCAAAACAGGCCTACTCTATTTTTGTCAATGACATGAGGAAAAGCGCCACTGCCAGAGCCTGTCTGTTTGCCACCCTTCACCTTCCCGCTACGGAGCTTCTTATGGATCTGCTGGAGGAATCCGGTCTGGAGACCTTTGTGGGAAAAGTGAATATGGACCGGAATTGTCCCGATTATCTCTGTGAGGAAAGCGCGGAGGCTTCCGCTGCCGCTACCGTAGAATGGCTGGAGCATATTTCCGGAAAATATGTTCACACAAAGCCGATCCTCACTCCCCGGTTCATTCCCGCCTGCACCGATGAACTGATGACCCGTCTGGCGGAGATTCAGAAAAAATACGGTCTTCCGGTCCAGTCCCATCTGTCTGAAAATCCGGAAGAAATCGCCTGGGTACAGGAGCTGGTTCCCTCTTCCTCCTCCTACGGGGATGCCTATGATCAGTTCGGTCTGTTTGGAGGGGACGCGCCCACCATCATGGCACACTGCGTTCACTGTCCGGAGGATGAAGCGGCTCTTTTAAAAGAGAGAGGCGTCTACATCGCCCACTGTCCTCAGTCCAATGCCAACCTGACGTCCGGTGCAGCTCCCGTCAGAGCCTTCCTGGATCAGGGTCAGAAAATGGGGCTGGGGTCGGATATTGCCGGAGGGACCTCCCTTTCCATTTTCCGCGCCATGGCAGAAGCCATTCAGGTGTCCAAGCTCCGGGCCCGCCTTACGGGGGACGGCAGCCGTCCTCTTACCATGGAGGAGGTCTTCTTCCTGGGCACCAAGGGAGGCGGCAGCTTCTTCGGAAAAGTCGGCAGCTTCGAGGAAGGCTATGAATGCGATATCCTGGTACTGGACGAAAGCAGAATTCCTCATCCTCAGGAGCTTTCCCTGAAGGAACGTCTGGAGCGGTACATCTACCTTTCCGGGGAGGACTGGGTTCTCCATAAATATGTAAAAGGAACAAAATTGTTCTGATAAACCGCAAAAACGCCGATGAATTGTAAGAAAAAATTCGCTTGTTTTTCCAATTTTTCCTGTCTATAATCTAAGTATAGATTTTATTTTCTCAGAACGGGAGAAGGAGGAGATCATATGAGAAAATTAACAAAGCTTACTCTTTTATCGGCTGTTTTTGCTTTGTCCATGTCCGCTACCGCATATGCGGGCCAGTGGCAGCAGGATTCCACCGGCTGGTGGTGGCAGGAGGATGACGGTACCTATCCTCAGAACACATGGAAGTGGCTGGACGGCAACGGGGACGGCGTCGCGGAGTGCTATTATTTCGATTCTGTCGGCTATATGGCCAGCAGCACATACATAGACGGCTACCAGGTAGACGGAAACGGCTGCTGGGTACAGAACGGACAGGTGCAGACGCAGACGGCCGCCGCGGAAAGCGATGCCATGAAGGCGCTGCGGGCAGCGACGGAAAAGAGTCAGGCCCTTACTTCTATGGATACGGACTATTTGATGAATATGCAGGTATCCATGCAGGGCGTGACCATGGATATGAACATGACGGGCAACATGAAGCTTAAGAATGCCTACACCGATCAGATGCAGTTTATCATGACCATGAATATGTCCCTTTTAGGCGAATCCATTTCTATGGACTATTTCTATACGGACGGCTGGTGCTATTACAACACGGAGGGACAGAAATATAAAATGGCTATGGATATGACCACCGCCATGAACAACGCCCAGGCCGCGTCCCTCGTCAGCTCCGATCAGCTGGCCTATATCAAAGATGCTTCCACAGCGGTCAACGCAGACGGCTCCACCACCATCTACTTCACAGCGGACGGAGAGACCCTTACCGATATGGTTCAGTCGGTTCTCGGCAGTATGGGAACGGATTACACCTCCATGATGGATCAGATCTCCATGGACGTTTACAAAGGAGAACTTACCGTGGACACCGCCGGCAACATCACTCAGGAAAAAGCGCTGATGGATATGACGGTTAATTATGATGGAACTCCCATGACCTATCATATGTACATGGAATGCAATATCAAGAATCCCGGACAGCCCGTAGATTTTGCCCTTCCTTCCACGGACGGATATACGGATATCGCTCAGATGCAGGCACAGTAAAAGCAGACGGTCATTCAGGGAGTGCGGCGTAAACAGGAACTGCCGGAGGAAATCCTCCGGCAGTCTTTTTTCAGCTCATCGCTTTTTCTGATCAGATATGATTTGCCACCTCAAAGGCATCCCAGATTCCGTACATGATATTGGATACCTTCTTTGCATCTCCCAGCAGATAAATCTCCGGCACATCAAACTCCAGCTGACGGTACAGAGAGTCCTCTTCCCGGTACCCCACTGCCAGAATCACGCTGTCGCAGGGAATCTTCTTTTCTCCCTCCGCCGTCTCAGCGGTGAGAATGCCGTTCTCGTAGCTCTTCACCCGGGCTCCGGTGACCGTTTCCACTCCCCGGTAAGGAACCAGGCGCTCCAGCATATCCTTATTGGCGTGGCAGAGCGGTCCGTTTACGGCAAGAATTCTGTCAAGAGCTTCCACGACCGTTACCTTCTTTCCCTGTTCGGCCAGCCACAGAGCTGTCTCACAGCCAACCAGTCCTCCTCCTACAATCACGGTGGAGGCGCCGCAGTCCTTTTCCTTCAGCAGGACCTGAGCAGCGGTATATACCTTCCCGTCATCTCCCAGGGAGAATACCTTGGGGGAAGATCCGGTGGCGATGATCACCGTATCGTATTCCCCTGCCAGCACCTCCTCCTTTGTCACTTCATGGTTCAGATGAACCGGAACGTTCAGCTTCTTCAGCATGGTGCCGTACCAATCTGCCAAGGCGATATCATCCTCTTTAAAATCAGGCGCTCCTCCGGGAATCAGATTTCCTCCCAGACGGCTTCCCTTCTCAAACAGCTCCGGCTTATGGCCGCGGATTGCCAGCACTCTGGCCGCTTCGCAGCCGGCCACGCCTCCGCCGACCACCATAACTTTCTTGCTTCTTAAGATGGGTTCATAGGCCATGGCTCTCTCTCTGGCCGCCTGAGGATTGACTGCGCAGTTGATCATGGAATACTCCTGAATTCTTCCCATGCAGCCTTCCTGACAGGAAATGCAGGGCCGCACTTCCTCATACCGTCCGGAGCGGAGCTTGTTTACATAGTCCGGATCTGCCAGCAGAGGCCGGCCCAGGCTGACGATATCGCAGTCTCCGTCCTCCACCGCTTTGGAAGCCATATCAGGATTATCCATACGTCCGGCGCAGAGAACAGGCACGTCCACTACTTCCTTCACCATACGGCAGTAGGAGCGGTACAGTCCCTTCTCCTGGTACATCGGGGGATGATTCCACCACCAGGCATCGTAGGTTCCCACATCTGTATCCAGAGCATCATAGCCGTATTCCACCAGCAGCTTCGCCGCCTCCAGGCCTTCCTCGATATCCCGGCCTTTTTCCTCAAACTCTTCGCCGGGGAGAGCTCCTTCTCTCCAGTCCTTGATCATGCTCTTAACGCTGAAGCGAAGCGCTACGGGGAAGTCATCGCCGCAGCGGGACTTGATCTCCTCCACCACTTCTCTGGCAAAGCGCAGGCGGTTTTCCAGAGAACCGCCGTACTCGTCATTTCTCAGATTGAACATGGAAATAGCAAACTGGTCCATCAGATAGCCTTCGTGAACGGCATGAATCTCCACGCCGTCAAAACCGCCTCTTTTGGCGTTGTAAGCCCCGTCTCCGAAGGATTTTACAATGCTGCGAATCTCTTCCACAGTCAGCGGGCGGCAGATTTTATCCAGCCAGCGATGCGGGATCGCGGAAGGAGCCACCGGCGGGAATTCTCCCAGGTTGGTGGGAATGGTCACACGGCCGAAGCCTGCGGACATCATCAGGAAAATCTTGCTTCCGTACGCATGGACTCTCTCCGTCATCTCTTTGCTGGTACGGATGAAATGAACGGGATTGTAGGTGGAATTGGGGCAGTTGGGCATGCTCTGGGTTTCCACCGTACAGTCGGAAAAGGTAACGCCGGTAATAATCAGGCCGGTGCCTCCCTTCGCTCTCTCCGTATAGTAGTCGATTCCTCTCTGGTTGAAGCCGCCCTGAGCGTCTGCCAGTCCAAGCGGTCCCATGGGAGCCATGGCAAACCGGTTCTTGATAGTGACGGAGCCAATGGACACAGGGGTAAACAAATTTTGGTACTTCATAGCCTCTCTCCTCTCTGATAATTTATTAACAATATTCTACCACATAAAAAAACAGCCGCCCATCAACCATTCATTGACAGGCGGCAAATCTTTTTTGAATCCCGTGCTTTAGTTATTCTTTTTCAGCCGTTCCGCCAGATACTCATCAAACAGACGGATCGTTTCGTACCTTTCCGTCTCCCGCTTGCTTACGCCGTAAACTTCCCAGCGCAGCTCCTCCTCAAAAGGTATCGCCCGTACTCCTTCCATTTTAAATTCTTCTCTGAAAAATTCAGGGACCACCGCAAGCCCCACCTGCTGGCTGCAGAGACGGTAAAGTCCCGCTCCGTCAGCAGTCTTGGCTATAATATTGGGCACCAGCCCATGAACCACGCACAGCGCGTTAAAATCGTGGTACAGGCGAAACGCTTCATTCAGAATCAGAAGCCTCTCTCCCCGAAGACCGGACAGGCTCACCCGGCTTTCCTCATACAGGGGATGGCCTTCGTAGACTAAAAGACAGATCCTGCAGCCTGCGGCTTTTCTGACTTTAACCGACTCTTCCTCCCAGTCGCCGATAACAAATCCGTATTCAATCTGAGAATTTAAAAGTTTTTCCTTCACCTGCTCGTTGGGATATTCTCTCCACTCCAGGCGGATTTCCGGATGGTTCTGTCCGAATTCCAGAATCAGCGGAAAAGGAAGCAGGTTCAGGGCCCCGCTCGCACAGCCAATCCGCAGCCGGTCCTTTCTCTGCTCCAGCTGCCGCAGCCCGTTCTCCAGCCCTTCCAATTCCCGAAAGATCTGTTCCGACTTTCCGTATAAAAATCTCCCCGCATCCGTAGGGAGCATCCCCTGAGCCGTACGTTGAAACAGTACTGTATGGAGTTCCTCCTCCAGCTGGCGAATATTTTTGCTCAATCCCTGGGGAGTAATAAACAGCCGCTTTGCCGCCCGGCTGACGCTCTGCTCCTCAAATACTGTCTGAAAGCACTTTAAATCCTTTGTATTCATGCCGTCTCTCCTCTTTTCTCTATTTTACCTTTGAGAAAAGGGAGCGTCAAGAAAAAGCCTTTCTACCTTTTCCCGTCCAGCCCCGCGCGGTAAAGCTCCCAGGCGACGCGGGCGCTCTCCTCCAGCTCTTCCAGACAGAAAAATGCATCCATCACGGATTTTCCCGGCACTACCGGGCCGTGCTGCTTCAGAAGAAATCCGTCGCTTTGATCCGCCCTGTCTCTGAAGGCCGCAAAAAGCTCCGGGGACCCCGGTTTCTCATAGGGGATCATTCCCACCGTTCCCAGCTTCATCTTAAGATAAGGCGTATGCTCCGGTATACAGTCTCTCTCCTCCGTCCCCGGAACAAAGCTCCACAGTACGCTGTAGGTGCTGTGGGTATGAATCACAGCCTCCGTGCTTTCCGATTTTTTATAAAGGGCCATGTGAAGGGGCCATTCCTTGCTGGGCTTTTTCCCCCCTGCCGGCGTTCCGTCCATATGCAGAGGGGTAAAGTCCTCCGGCTCCACGGTGCCGAAGCAGGTTCCGCCGGCAGTGATATAGATCCGGTCTCCGTGCCGGAAGCTCATATTGGCAGAGGATCCGGAAGTTTTTCCTCTGTCAAAAAGGCTGCGGCAGACCCACACGGCCTCCTTCAGCTTTCTGTTCAGCTCTCTGTCTTCATTCATCCTCTTCTCCCTGCCTTTCCCGTAATTTCCAGGGCTCGGCCGAAAAAGTCCTCCTGGCCGAAGTTCCCGCTTTTTAAGACAAGCCGGAGATCCGGCCGCTCCGCCGGCGTCATCACCGGCACTCCGGGAGCTACGCTCTCTCCCACCCAATAAGAGGAAAAGCCCAGCCTTTTCGTTACGGCTCCTGATGTCTCGCCTCCGGCGCAGATAATTCTTCCATAGCCCTCTTTTACGGCTCTCGCCGCCAGTTCTGCCGTAATTTCCTCCAGAAGAGCAGCCACCCGTTCCTTTCCGTACTGCTGGTACTCCCTCACTTTATCCGGCGTATCCGAGCTGTATACCAGGGGCGTGCGGACGAAAAGTTGGACTCTTGCACATCGTGACAAACGATGAAATATACAAAAGAACAAATAAATTCCGCCTGTGAAGGTTTCTTCGGTCATCTTAAAACGGAGATATTTTATGGGTAAATTGGGATGACTATAGCATTGACGAATTTATCCAAGAGGTAAATGACTACATGCAGTGGTACTGCCGTGATCGTATCAAAACAACACTCGGAGGGTTAAGCCCTCTAGATTATAGAAGGAGTATAGGTGTGTGTCTAAAAAAATGTCCGCACCCTCTTTTGGGGGATGGAATTTAAAAATTCATTTTAGGGAGAATTTTTATTTTTTGTTCGCCGCTTGACAAACAAACATTGCTATGATATTTTTTGTTTAGATGAATATGCTGTCTGAGTGCCATCAATTTCGTATAGAGTTGATGGAGAATAGTGAATCCGGTTGGAATCCGGAACGGTACCGCCACTGTATGCGCGAAGGCGCCGCACATGACGAAAGTCAGTCATTGGGACTTGATCCTGAGAAGGCCGTGCGGAAGGCTTATGATACGCAAGTCAGGAGACCTGCTCAGATTGTTAAAGTCTATTTGCTCCCGAGTTATGGAGAAATGGGCTATTTTGCTGCGAAAAAACGGCAGCAGCAGTCATGCATGACTGCTGCTTTCTTTTTTGGCATATCTTTAGCATACTTTTCTCCATTTTACTACTGCTTTTTCGTGGCCTAAACCACAAAAAGATATAAAAATAATGGAGGAAAGTAAAATGAAGAACATGAAAAAACTCGTAGCACTCCTGCTTGCAATGTGCATTGCAACATCTCTTGCTTCCTGCGGTTCTCAGGAAAGTGAGACATCAGACAACTTAGGAGAGGTGTCTTCTACCAATCCAGTCTCTGACGATCAAGCCGCTGCTGATGAAGTGGCCAAGCTGATTGACGCAATCTATGTGCAAGAACGAAACGATAACACGGATGAACAATGTGAGGCCGCAAAGGCTGCCTGGGATGCCCTGACGGACGCCCAAAAGGAATTGGTTGCCGGCGAATTTGCAGATCCAGACTATTTTGGACGTGATACTGGCGATGCTTCTAAGGATGATCCGCGCAACGGCGATGATATCGGAGAAAACGAACTGCTTGTCATTAGCTTTGGTACCTCCTTTAACGACAGCCGTGTGAGCGATATTAAAAGCATTGAAGATGCTTTGCAGGAAGCGTATCCTGATTGGTCCGTCAGAAGAGCATTTACTGCCCAGATCATTATTAACCATGTGCAGGCGCGTGATGGAGAAAAAATCGACAATGTAGAGCAGGCACTTGACCGTGCTGTTGCAAATGGTGTTAAGAATCTGGTCATTCAGCCGACCCATCTGATGTATGGTGCTGAATATGACGAAATGGCAGAGACGGTAGAGGCATATCAGGATAAATTTGAATCCGTTCAGATTGCAGCACCGCTTCTGGGGGATGTCGGTACAGATGCTACCGTAATTAACGAGGATAAGAAGGCTGTTGCGGAAGCCGTTACCGCTGAAGCGGTCAAGGATGCGGGATATCAGTCTGTGGATGAAGCAAAAGCAGACGGAGTTGCGTTTGTATTTCTGGGACACGGTACTTCACACACAGCAAAAGTATCTTATAGCCAGATGCAGGCACAGATGGAGGCGCTTGGCTATGATAATGTGTTCATTGGTACTGTCGAGGGAGAACCCGAAGAAACTGCATGTGAAGCTGTTATTGAAAGTGTGAAAGAAGCAGGCTATAAAAAAGTTGTTCTTCGTCCCCTGATGGTTGTTGCAGGCGACCATGCAAACAATGATATGGCTGGTGATGATGCCGATTCCTGGAAAAGTATGTTCAATGCGTCTGGTGCGTTTGAGAGTGTAGATACTCAGATTGCTGGCCTTGGTCAGATCCCGGCCATTCAGGAATTGTATGTCGCACATACCGGCGCGGTAATCAACAAATAAAAGGAACATATCAATCATGAGAAAAAGGATCGCATTCCTGTGCATAACTGCGTTGATTGCTATTTTAGTTGCTGGCTGCGGCAATCAACCGGATTCGTCCGTTCAGGATGGCTCTACTTCCCCGTTAGTCTCACAGGAAGAACAAACAACATTGGAAGACGGCATCTACTCTGCCGATTTTGAAACCGACAGTAGCATGTTTCGAGTTAATGAAACATGTAACGGGAAAGGAATATTGACGGTCAAAGACGGAGAAATGACCATTCACATTTCGCTTGCCTCTAAAAACATCGTAAACCTTTTTCTGGGAACAGCAGAAGATGCTCAGAAAGAGGGAGCAGCGATTTTGCAGCCTACGGTGGATACAGTAACTTACGAGGATGGCATCAGCGAAGAGGTAAATGGCTTTGATGTCCCCGTACCAGCGCTGGATAAGAACTTTCAGCTGGCACTCATTGGAACCAAAGGAAAGTGGTACGATCATGAAGTGATTGTATCCAATCCCGAAAAACTTGACTAAACGACACATCTGTCCCTGCTTCACCAGCAGGGACAGATTTATATCCAGAAAGAAGGAACAGATATGAAGTTGTCAAATTTGTCGCAGCCAATCAAGCGGTTATGTATCAGCTGGCTGCTGGTGGTGTGTTTTGTTTCAATTGCGTCTTTTTCCGTTGCAGCATCTGCGGAAGCGGTACAGGTAGATTTACAAGATGGAGAATATACAGTCGAAGTCACACTTGAAGGTGGAAGTGGTCGTGCAACAATCGTTTCACCTGCGGGATTGACCATTCGGGAAGGGAAGGCATATGCTCGTATCGAATGGAGCAGTTCCAACTATGACTATATGAAGGTGGAAGATGAGATTTTCAAACCACTCCAGCAGGATGGAAATTCTACATTTGAAATTCCAGTTACGGCCTTTGATACGCCAATGACAGTCATTGGCGATACAACAGCAATGAGTACTCCACATGAGGTAGAATATATTTTTACCTTTGATTCGGATTCCATTACCCAGGTTAGTAAGATACCCGGCATGGCTTTTGCGGGAGGAGCTATTTTAGTCCTCGTTGTAGCAATCATAATTCTTTTTCTAAATCACAAAAAAAGGAGCCAGGGAAAATGAAAAAAGCACTGGCGGCAATTCTGCTTTGTTTTTTAATTTTGTTTAGTGTGACTTCTTGCGGTGTAGTGCAAAACAGTAATTCGCTGGAGAATCACAGCACCGATATTAGTCCCGCTCTGACCTTCTCTGAAAGTATGACGCTCGATTATGCCGAAGGCTTTGCGGTGGACTACTATAATGATGGATATGCCCTCGTAACCATATCCAACGGAGACCAATATCTGGTGATTCCTGAAGGTAAACCGGAACCAGAAGGCTTGGATGAAAATATTGTGCCGCTGCATCAACCAATTCAGAATATCTATTTAGTTGCTTCAGCAGTCATGGACATGTTTGTCTCGATGGATGCATTGAACACCATCCGTTTTAGTGCATTGAAAGCAGATGGATGGTACATTGAACCAGCACGTGCTGCGATGGAAGCTGGTGATATCCTTTACGCAGGTAAATATTCAGCGCCGGATTATGAACGTATCATGGAGGAAGGCTGTGATCTGGCAATCGAAAATACAATGATTTCCCACACACCTGAGGTGCAGGAGCAGTTAGAGAAATTTGGATTTCCGGTTCTGATAGATTACTCAAGCTATGAGCCGCATCCCCTTGGCCGAACCGAATGGGTAAAGCTTTATGGTGTACTAATTGGAAAATCAGAGGCAGCAATCGCGGCATTTGATGCAGAGAAGCAGATGTTTGAGTCGATTGGCGATGCGAAGTCCATGGATAAGACTGTGGCGTTTTTCTATATTACAACTAACGGCGAAGCAAACGTCCGCAGGACCTCCGATTATTTGCCAAAAATGATTGAAATGGCTGGAGGTACATATTTTTTACCTCAAGATAAAGAAGATGACAGTAAATCGTCTACTATGAGCATGGAAATGGAAGCGTTTTACGCACAGGCAAAGGATTGCGATTATATCATCTACAACAGCACAGTGGATGGTGAGCTTGAGACCAGGGATGAATTATTGACTAAGAGTTCGCTTTTAGAGAACTTCAAGGCAGTACAGAATGGAAATGTCTACTGCACAACCAAGAATCTTTATCAATCCACCATGGAACTGGGGACAATTATTGCGGATATTCATGGCATGTTGCAGGGGGATGACCAGAATCTCACCTATATTTACAAGCTGGAGTGATTCGGAGAGATGAATATAAAAAGATACTTTGCTGCGTTTGTTATACTATTTGTTCTGTTGAATATTGCTCTTGTAATGAACCTGTGTATTGGCAGTGTTAATATTCCTCTTTCCGAATTTTATAAAATGGCAAATAGGCTGCCAGCAGATGAAACCTACCAGGAGATTATCACGCAAATCCGCGCACCAAGGGCGTTGGCAGCTATAATTTTAGGCGGTGCGATTGCTTTGTCCGGTTACTTATTGCAAACTTTTTTCCATAATCCAATTGCAACTCCTTTCACTCTGGGCGTTTCGTCTGGAGCCAAGTTAATTGTTGCTTTGGTGATGGTAGCATCGCTCGGATATAAGAGTCTTTTAAACTCTTGGACGATGATTTTTGCTGCGTTTGTCGGCTCAATGCTGTGCATGGGATTTGTTATTTTGATGTCCAAAGCCATCCGCCAGATGGCCATGCTTATTGTCAGCGGTGTCATGATTGGCTATATCTGTTCTGCCGTGACCGATTTTGTGGTCACTTTTGCGGACGATGCAGATATTGTAAATTTGCATAATTGGTCACAGGGAAGCTTTTCAGGCATAAATTGGGAAAATGTTCGTGTTATGGCAATCATAGTGGTTATTACGACTATATGTGTTTTCCTCCTGTCCAAGCCCATCAGTGCATATCAAATGGGCGAGGCCTATGCGCAGAATATGGGACTTAATGTGCAGCAGTTTCGCGTTATAATTGTTATCCTGTCCAGTATTCTGTCCGCTTGTGTAACAGCGTTTGCCGGCCCAGTTTCCTTTGTAGGCATTGCTGTCCCCCATTTAGTAAAAGGATTATTGAAAACGGCACAGCCCATTTTAATGATTCCTGCCTGTTTTTTAGGGGGATCATCCTTCTGCCTGTTTTGTGACTTATTGGCAAGAACCGTGTTTGCCCCTACGGAGCTTTCTATCAGTACTGTGACAGCCATTTTGGGGGCCCCGGTAGTTATTTATATCTTACTGCGCCGGAAAAAAGAAAAAGTGGGGTAAAAAATGAAACAAGGTTGTTTATTCACAGAAAAATTAACAGTTGGTTATGATGGCCTCCCACTGATCCACGATATTGAAATTGAAGTCAATAAAGGTGAAATTGTCTCTCTGATTGGCCCAAATGGAGCAGGGAAAACCACCATATTACGTAGCATCATACAGCAACTCCCACCAATATATGGCGTCGTGTGGCTGGATGGACAACAGCTTAATCAGATGACTGGCAAAGAAAGGGCGCAGAAATTATCTGTTGTTCTAACAGAACGCGTTAATCCAGAAATGATGAGCTGCCAAGACGTAGTAGCAACAGGCCGTTATCCTTATACGGGTACATTTGGTATCTTGTCTCAGAAAGACCGGGATATTGTACGCAGCTCTATGGAACTTGTGCATATTTCGGATTTACGAGATCGAGATTTCAATAAAATCAGTGATGGGCAAAAGCAGCGCGTGATGCTGGCTCGCGCACTGTGCCAACAACCAGATGTCGTTGTGCTGGATGAACCTACTTCCTTCTTGGATATCCGTTATAAATTAGAATTCTTAACAATCTTACAGGAAATGTCCAGGAAACAAAACCTAACTGTCCTTATGTCTCTTCATGAGCTTGATCTTGCCGGACGTATCTCTGATAAGATCGCTTGTGTACGGGGTGATCGAATTGACCGGTTTGGAACGCCAGAAGAAATCTTTACCAGAGGGTATATTCCGCAGCTTTATCATATGACAACAGGTTCTTATGATGAACTAACCGGTAATTTGGAGCTGGAGCCAGTGCATCAGCCGCCAAATACTTTTGTTATTGCCGGAAACGGCACAGGAACCAGGATTTTTCGTAAATTGCAACGGGAAGGGAACTCTTTTGTTGCCGGGATTTTGTGGGAAAATGATGTGGATTACGCTTCGGCCAAATCGTTGGCAGCCGAGGTTATAAGCGTTCCCGCCTTTCATCATATTTCAAATTTGAAAGTGCTTCAAGCGAAAGAATACATCAACCGATGCGATTCAGTGATTTGCACCTTGAATACTTCGGATATGGTTGGTTTTGCTCAAATACTCAATGACTTAGTGAAATATGCAATCACACAGGACAAACTGACGCCTATATAAAGAAAAGTACCTCGTGGGTAGTGAAAGTCTTATTCTTCCCACGAGGTTTTATTCTTAGTAAATGAAGGTGTTTTTAGAATAAGGAATTTTGAGAAGGATATTCCCCCCTTGACAAATCTCTTTCCACCGACGAATTGTAAGCCTCTCCCTTGTATACCTCCGGAGCCATGTAAAGATAGGTCCCTTTCTTGGACAGGCCGCCGGTGGTCTTTTCCACCGTTCGGGCCACCCCGAAATCTCCCAGCTTGAAATCTCCGTTCTCTGAAATAAAGATGTTCTCCGGCTTGATGTCCCGATGGATGATATTGTGCTTCTGGCACAGCTCCAAAGCCCTGCACAGATCGATTCCCAGCCGGATGATCTCCTGCCTGGAAATGGTTTTATGTTTCCGGATATAGCTGTCCAGAGGCGTCAGAAGCTCCATTCGGATCAGAATATCCCAGCCGATGCCGTTTTTATGCTCTATAACCTGATGATCCTCGTAGCTTACCACGTTGCTGTTGCCCTTCAGCCTGCTCATCAAGGCAAACTCCTTTACCAGTTCCTGCACAAAGCTTCCGAAATAAGTGCGGACGCTCCCCTCATCCATTCCCTCGCTCAGTACGGACTGTACCTCGCTCTGGCTTGAGGGAATGGTCACCGCCTTCAGAGCTGCTTTATAGGTGGTTCCGCAATCCTCCCTCTCGATCTCAAAGACCTTGCCGAAGGATCCCTCCCCGATGAGCCTGGTCATGTGCCAGGAACCGAAAACAGGCTCATACTGTTTATAGTAACTCGAATCCATTTCTCATTTCTCCCCTATCTCCCGCTGTTTTTACAGCAGATCTGTATCTTCCATTCCGAAGCAGAAAGGTTCGGCAGAAAACCATGGCAAAACCGGCCGGCTATTGTATGAAATAATAATTTGCCCATTCCCCGTTGTGCCAGTAACTTTTCGAGGTATATTCCGACCTGCCCTCCTCATCAAACCGGAAGGTTCCCGAGTATCCGTCCAGAGACACAGTCCGGATGGCGTCCGCCAGAGCTGCGGTGTCGCCGCATTGGGACAGCGCCTCCGTCACCACCTGAGAGGCATCAATAGCCTGAGCGATGCCGCTGCTCCACGAACGGAACTCATGTTCTTCCCTGGCCCGTTCCAGGATCAGATAGAGTTCCTCCCTCTTCAGACAATTCTCATAGGTATTAAAATAGTACACATCCATCCCCGAAGCCAGATTCTGCGGAGCATCACTGACATTACTGAGCACCAGAGGAGACGAAAACGCCGTCTGCTCCCAGATCTCCGTCCATTCGGCCGCTCCAAATATACCCGAACAGATCACATCCCAGGTCTCTCCTTCGGAAAACTTTGAGACAAGAGCATCCGGACCATCACACCAGAATATTTCTGCCGCCAGTCCCCATTGTTCCAATACGGCAGCCTCCTCCTGAACATACTCTTCACTCAGACCTTCTTCTGCCACGTAAAGAACGGACCCGGCTCCCAGTTCCTCTGCCAGAAACTGTCCCGTGATCTCCCGGAAGTCGCTGCTGTCTGCTATGGTAAATACGGTTTCTCCTGTTATCGGGTCGCTGCTGGCCCACAGAAGGTCCACATTGAGCAACGGGATGCCGGAAGCGGACAGTCCTTCCGCCAGTTCCTCCTTATGGGAATCAAAAATGCTGATGGCAGCCGCGCATCCCTGCTCCCGGAAAAAGTCTGCCGCATCCGCCGCATAAGCCTGGCTGCTC
>CALWEP010000132.1 GCA_944377325.1 uncultured Lachnospiraceae bacterium | reverse complement strand
AAACGGTTTTCATTTTCCGTCTCGGGTTGACGGACAGCTCCGGGTGCTGCCAGATCATCTGCACCGGACAGTAGGGTCCGTATTTCCTCAGCGGCTTCCCGTCCAGCAGCACCCTGCCTCTGTCCGGCTCCTCATAACCTGCCAGTATTTTGCAGAAGGTGGTCTTCCCGAATCCGCTGGGAGCGGACAGCCCCACCCGTTCTCCGCTTTCTACGGACAGGCTTACCTCATTTAAAATCTGTCTGTTTCCGTTGTCATAACGGAAGGATATGTGACTGGCTTCCAGAATCACGCTTCCCCCTCCTTTCTCACGCAGCGGACCCAGCCCCGATCTGTTTTCCTCAAGGGGACCGGGCCTGCACACTCCGGCCCCGCCATGGCGCATCTGGGCCTGTAAGGACAGCCGGAAGGCAGCTCCTTTACATAAGGCTGGCTGCCCGGCTCGCTCTTAAAGCCGTGTTCCGGCATAGCCCGGTACAGGGCCCTGGTGTAAGGATGGTACAGGGTCTCTTCCCGGCAGAAGGCCCTGCTGTCCGTCTCCTCCACAGCCGTTCCCGCATATAGGACCACTACCCGGTCTGCCGTCTGAAGGGCAAGATTCAGGTCATGGGTGATCAGAAGCACACCGGCCCCCGCCTCCGTCATCTCCCGGAAATGGCCCAAAACCCGCTTTGCGGCCTCCGGGTGGAGACCGGGAGTGGGCTCATCGGCGATCACCAACCGGGGATTTTCCATCACTGCCGTGGAGATCAGAACCCGCCTGGTCATTCCTCCCGAAAGCTGAAACGGATAGAGGGACTCCGTTTCCGGCCCCAGTCCGTAGCTTCCCAGCACCCGGCGGCACGCCTCCTCCCACTTTCGGCCTTTTCTTCCGTTTTTCACCTGTTCTCCCACTCTCATCAGCGGGTCCAGATAGGAGACGCTCTGAGGCACCAGAACCAGTTCTCTGCCCCGGAGGGCTTTTTTCCGTTTTTCCGTCAGAATTTCCCCCTGATAGCGGATTTCCCCCTCTGCCGACGCATTGTAGGGAAGAATCCCCATAACCGCGTGAGCCAGCAGGCTCTTTCCCGAACCGCTGGAACCGATCACCGCCACCATCTCGCCCCGGTCCACCGTCACTCCCAGGTCCCGGATCACAGGCAGGCTGACACGGCGAAGTCCCCTCTCATACTGGGTAAAGGTAATGGAGAGGCCTTTTACCTCAAGCAAATGTCCGTCCATACGATCTCCTTTCTACCGGTGGGCATTTTCCGGGTCCCACAGGAGCAGAAGCCCCTGTCCCAGGAAGTGAAACAATAGCACCGCTCCGGCCAGCAGCAGCCCGGGGAACAGGGCCTGACACCATTTTCCCATAACCAGACATTTCATGCTTGCCGACAGGATAATTCCCACTGCCGGTTCCTCCGGAGGCAGTCCGAAGCCCAGAAAGGTGACGCTGGCCTCATGAAGAATGGCATGGGGAAACATGAGCACCAGCCCGGTGACAAACTGGGGGAGCAGATGAGGCGTCATATGGGCGAACGCCGTCTTCAGCTTCCCGTGCCCCAGCCTGGAAGCGATTTTTACATAGGTGCTCTCCTTCAGCTGGAGAACCTCTCCCCGGATCAGCCTGGCCAGAGATGTCCAGTGGGTCAGGGAAATCCCGATGGTCACTCCCCAGAATCCCTTTCCGCAGGCATAGGAAATGAGAATCAGAAGGAGAATGTGGGGAATGCCCATGATCAGGTCGATCAGACCTCCTATGACAGCGTCCGCAGTCCTGCCCAGCACCGCTGCCGCCAGTCCCATAAAAAACGCGATCACTGCGCTTACCGCCGCCGTAATCACCCCCAGCCGGATGCTGGAAGACAGGCCGGCCAGCGTTCTTAAAAACATATCCCGTCCCATAAAATCGGTGCCGAAAGGATACGCCGGACAGGGGGCCAGATTTTTTCTGGAAAAATCCGTCAGGGAAGCGGCTTCCCGGAAATGCCAGCCTGCCGCCGTCACAAGAACCAGCAGCAGAACCGTAAGAATCATCCATACCGCCATCGTCCGGCGGCGGTTTGTCATCCTCATCCCTTTTTCCTCCCTTTCCTCATTCTGGGATCAATCAGCCCGTACAGAATATTGGCAGCCGTATTTCCGCCGAACACCACTGCCGCCGTAATCACCGTAATTCCCATAAGCAGCGGTACATCGCTGCCCAGGCCTGCGGTCACCGCTGCCTGTCCCAGCCCCGGATAGGAAAATACCTGTTCCACCAGCACGGAACCGCCGAAAATCTCACTGACCGACGCAAACTGCAGCGTCATGGCCGGCAGAGCAATGTTTTTCAGCCCATGGCGGACCAGAATGGACCGTTCCGACTCTCCCCTGGCCCTGGCAAAAAGCACGTAGTCGCTCTCCATAACGGCCGCCAGCTTCTCCCTGGTATGAAGAGCCACGCTGGAGATCCCCGTCAGGCTCAGAGCCAGGGCCGGAAGAATCATATGATAGATCCTGTCTCCCAGCCCCACCTCATCTGCCGCCGTCCCGATGGGAACGGCCAGTCCGATGGGAAGCCATTTCAGCCATACGGCAAAGATCATCAGCAGCACCATGGCGATCCAGAACGCCGGTGTACTGGCGGTGAGCAGGCAGTATCCCGTCACCAGCCGGTCTGCCGTTCCTCCCCTCTTTCTCCCTGCCAAAATTCCCAGGCCAAAACCCATAAACCCGGAAAGCAGCCATGCCCATATCATAAGCCATACGGAATTGAAAAACCGCTCTCCGATTACCTGAGCCACCGGCCTCCGGTACAGAAGGGAAATTCCCATATCCCCCCGCAGGAAGTCCCGGGCCCAGCCCAGGAAGCGGGCCGCCGCCGGCGTTCCCACTCCCCAGTACTCCTTCAGCCGTTCCACCTGCTCCCCGCTCATGGAGCCAAGAGCCGTCTGTCCCACATTGGTGGTCAGTGGGTCAATGGGAGACAGGGACAGCAGGACGAACACGGTCACCGTCACCGCCGCCAGCAGCACCGCCATGCGCAGAAGCTGCATTCCGATCCATTTTGCGTTTTCCATCCTCTTTCCTCCTGTCTTCCCGTTTCTTTCCTACTTCCAGCTCCACCGGTCCACATTGTTCACAATGCTCCAGCCGTGCCCGTGGGGATGAATCTTCTGCTCCGCCACCTGCAGATCGGTCCTGCTCCAGTAGAGATGGTCAATATTCACCAGCCATATCCAGGGAATGTCTCCGTCCTGAGTCACTCCCGTCTCTCCGTTCCACTGAGCCTGCTTCCACAGCTCATAGGACTCCTCCAGATCGCTGCAGGCCAATGCCTGATCCATCAGGCTGTCCACCGTTTCATTGGAATACGGGGAGTAGCGGGCATAGGATCCCCCGGCAGCCGTGTGATAAATATTGTAAAGTTCCATGGGCGTATGAGCTCCCCATCCCCACAGAACCGCGCCTGACTGGGCCCGGTCATAGGCCACGTCCCAGCCGGCGCCTTCCACCTGCACTTCAATGCCCAGCTCTCTCAGCTGATTGGCCGTTTCCTCAGACAGTGCCTGGCGCACCGAATCGCCCGCAGCATAGGTAAGGGTAAAGCCCGCCCGCTTTCCGTCCTTCTCACGGATTCCGCCGCTGCCCATAACCCAGCCCGCCCGGTCCAGAAGCTCCGCCGCCTGCTCCGGGTCGTAGGCCACCTCCGACTCCTCGCTGTACCAGGGCATTTTGTCGCATACGCTGTAGGCAGCCGTACCGTAGCCTCCCAGCACATTCTGAATCATCCGCTCCCGGTCAATTCCCACATTGATGGCCCGTCTCACATTCCGGTCACAGGTAAAGTCATTGCCCAGAGGCACTCCCCTGTCATCCGTTTCTCCCGACGGTATGGCGGGAAGATTGAACCCCCGGTTGTCCACCGTGTCAAAAGCCAGCAGTTCGTAGCCATCCACCTGCTGGTCTCCGTAGGATACGGCCGTATAGGCCAAATCTGCCTGGCCGGCCATCACCGCCGCAAACGCGCCGTCCTCTTCCATAAAGAGAATGGTTACCTGCCTGATCGTCGGCGCTTCTCCGTAATACTCCGGATTTGCCTCCAAAATCACCTGCTGGCCCTTGTCCCACTGCTTCAGGCAGTATCTGCCCGAGCCTATGGGATGCTCCCCGTAATCCGGTCCGTAGGCATGCTCCGGAACAATCCCCACCACCGCCATCGTGTAAGGCCAGATGGAGTAGGGCCGGTTCATGGAAAATTCCACCGTATCACCGTCCACCGCCCTCGCCTCCTTCAGCATAGTAAAGTCGTTGACGGAGCTGGTATCACGGAGAGTGTTATAGGTAAACGCCACGTCTTCCGCCGTCAGCGGCTCTCCGTCCGTAAATTTCACATCGTCTCTGATATCCACCGTCCAGGTCAGCCCGTCTTCACTGACCCTCACATCTGTGGCCAGATCATATCCGATCTCCAGATCGGCTGTGGTCACCGTAAGGGTGCTCTGAATCAGCGGCTCATGAACGTGCTCCCCCGCTCCCCAGCCATAGGCCGGATCAAAGCCGGAGGCCGGCTCGGAGGCCGGGTCCATAACCACCACCACCGATTCCCGGTCTCCCGTTCCCCGGCTTCCTCCGCCTCTTTCTTCCGCTGTCTGACTCTGTCCTCCTGACGGTTCCGTCCCGCGGCCGCCTGCGCAGGCAGCCGTCCCCGCCGCCAGCAGCAGAATCAGTCCTGCCCCTATCGCTCTGTCTCTCTTCTTCAATGTCCGTCCTCCTGTTCTTCTGCTCCCGCATTCTGTCGCTTCTTTTTGTCCGGCTCCGGAAATCCGGCAAAAAAAGTACCAGAAAAAGACCTCTCTTCCTGAGATGCGTCCCTTCCTGGTACCATTGATCATCCTGTTTCCTTTTGTCTTTCTGTTCACAGGCGGAACCTGCCGCCTCGGGCTCTTCTGAACCCCCTGTCTGCTTTTGCAGACGAATTGCTATTATTATAGAGGAAAACGGAGCGGACGTCAACCGCTATTCCCGTTTACAGTCTGCTCAGTTCTTCCTCCAGGCAGCTTCTCATTCTCTCCCTCTGTCCGCCGTCCATCACGATCTTTCCCCTCACCACGGAAATCAGCCCCTTTCTCTTCAGCTCTCCCACCACCCGATGGCAGGTTCTCAGGGAGCATCCCATTCTGGCAGCCAGACTTTCCCGGTTGATTTTCAGCGTATGGAATCCGTCCCTTTCCGGCGTTCCGTACTGGAGGAGAAGGGACATGCAGCGGGACTCATAATCCAGAAAAAAATACTGGCGGCCGGCGGCCGTCTGTCCCCCCAGCTGATTCATCAGCAGGCTGGTGCGGTAAAAAAGGGCCTCCGCATCTTTGGAAATCCATCTCAGGTACAGATCCGACGGCATGGAGATGCACTCACAGCTCCCTGCCGCCACAATGGTAGCATAGGAACCCTCCACCTGCGAAAACAGCTCATAATCCCCGATGATTTCCACCGGAGTCAGCTCCGTAAACACATAAGGCAGGCTCTGTACCCGGTCCTCCACGGCATAGACCCGGCCCTTCATAAGAAAATAGACGCTCCGGGACCGGTCGGCGGAATGGATCATGGTTTCCCCGTATGCGAACCTTTTTACGGAAAGATAAGGCAGCAGCTCTCCGGGAATGCGGCTGAAAAACTGGCTGTAAAAGGCCTTCTGCTCCTGAGAGCCGTATGCTCTCTCAAATTCTTTTTCTAACATAAATCCCTCAAAAGATGCCATTTGGCATTTTTTTATTTCTGCAGTCAGTTTAATATGAAATCAGAAGCTTTGCAAGTATTTGTTATATAATGATCTCTCGGAATCCTGAGTGATCACAGCCAGCAGGCGCTGGCATGGAACTTTGAAAAGTAAATATTTTCGAAAAAGTGAAAAATAGACATGCTGAAATAGACATAGCTGTCGCTATATCTGA
>CALWEP010000131.1 GCA_944377325.1 uncultured Lachnospiraceae bacterium | reverse complement strand
AAAGGGTTCCCGCAGCCAAAAAGCCGGACCGGCAGTCATTTCTGACCGCCGGTCCGGTTTTTTGGCTTTTCAGTCCGCATCGGGCAGGAGCATCCCCCTGAGCCGGGGCTTTCTGTCCGCCGTCATTTTTTCCTGTCATCTTTCCAAACAAAAAGAATGCCCTTTTCCGTATATTCTCTGATCTGATCTTCCGTGTAGCCCAAATCCTTCAGAATTTCCGGCCCCTGCTCTCCGATCAGGGGACCTCCTTTGTATTCCGGAACGCCCATCTCCCTAAATTTCACGGGAGGTCTCACCAGCGTTCTGGTATTTCCGTTGTCATACTCCATTTTATAGAGGCAGTCATTGGCCCAGGCCTGCTCGTCCTCCAGAATCTCTGTCCAGGACTGCGCCAGACTGAAGGCTACGTCCGCCTCTTTCAGAATCACCTGCCACTGAGCCGCCGTCTTCTTTCCCATTGCCTCCATGCAGATATCGTACATCTCCGTCCCCAGCCTGTTGTCCTGAAGGTTCCTGATCGGAAAATATCTTTCGTCATCGATCAGGTCCTCTCTGCCCAGAGCCGTCATAAATTGTTTGTAATACATATTGTAGTCCGGCATGCAGGTCTGAATAAACCGGTCATCCGACGTTCGCCAGGCTGAGTTAAAGGGATTGGCTCCCTCTCTTACATCAATCGGATATTCCCTTGCAATCCCTTCATAATTGGCCGCCTGAATCATCATTCCCATATTATAAACCGCAGTTTCAAACAGGCTGGTTTCCACCTTTTCCCCTTCCCCTGTCGCCTTTGCATGGTAGAGTGCGGCCAGGATGCCGGCGG
This sequence comes from uncultured Lachnospiraceae bacterium, assembly GCA_944377325.1. Classification (GTDB taxonomy): domain Bacteria; phylum Bacillota; class Clostridia; order Lachnospirales; family Lachnospiraceae; genus Lachnoclostridium_A. The sequence goes on along the minus strand of CALWEP010000131.1, from coordinate 10,953 downwards.
CAAGATTCATTGCCACATTGTGATCCCCTACTCCGGGAACCACATTAAACGGTACGGTTCCTTTCTGGCGAAGGGAATCCAGATAGCCTCCCCGCGCAAAGAAGGCGGTAAAATCAAATCCGGGAAGGTCCTTATCCGGACCGTATTCTCCGTATCCGGTTACCAGAGCATATACCAATCTGGGAAAACGCTTTTTCAGCGAGTCATAGTCCAGGCCTGCCCGTTCCAGCGCCTGCACCCTCCAGTTGGTGATCAGCACATCCGCGTCCTCCAGAAGGCGAAAAAATGCTTCTTTTCCTTCCGGCGTTTTCATATTCAGTGAGATGCATCTCTTATTTCCGTTCTCCAAATCCCACGTTGTGTTCTCATACATATCCAGGGGCCTTCCCTCCGAAGGCGCCGTATGCCTCAAAGGATCTCCCTTTGCAGATTCGATTTTTATTACATCCGCTCCGCAGTCCGCCATAAATCGTCCGGCTCCCGCTGCCGCAATAAATGTGGCCAGTTCCACTACCTTTACGCCTTCCAGCAGTTTTTTGCTCATTATCCGTTTCCTCCTCTGTTCCGCCCGTTTTATTTATCCAATTCTTCTATCAGCGCCGGAATCACCTGATACAGATCCCCTACGATTCCGTAGTCCGCCACTTCAAAAATAGGAGCATTTTCATTGGTATTGATCGCGATAATCCGCTCCGAATCCTGCATACCGGCCACATGCTGAATCGCTCCGGAAATGCCGCAGGCAATATATATTTTCGGCTTTACGGTGGTGCCTGTCTGCCCCACCTGGTAGGCATGGTCAATCCATCCCGCATCCACCGCCGCCCTGGATGCAGCAATGATTCCCCCCAGCTTATCTGCCAGCAGCTTCAGCAGTTCAAATCCTTCCGGCTTTCCCAGTCCCATACCGCCGGAAACAATAATCTCCGCATCTGTAAGAGATACGCGCTCCTTTATATTTTTCACCGTCTCCAGAACCCTTGTGCGGATGTCTCCTTCACGGAAGTTCACTTCCAGACGGATCACCTCTCCCCTTCTGCCCTTTTCGTACGGCGCCTTTTTCATAACTCCCGGCCTCACCGTAGACATCTGGGGACGATGGTTTGGGCAGATAATGGTGGCCATAAGATTTCCCCCGAATGCCGGTCTTGTCTGCCTGAGTTTTTTATCCTCCGGATCAATCTCCAGTCTGGTGCAGTCTGCCGTCAGACCGGTTCCCGCCTTTACCGCCAAGCACGGCCCCAAATCGCGGCCGATATGGGTCGCTCCCAGCAGCACGATTTCCGGCCGATAGGCTTCTATGGCGTCATTTATCACCTTGGTATACGCATCCGTGCGGTAATTCTCCAGTTCCCTGTGCTCCGCCAGATATACCTTATCCGCTCCGAACGCAAACAGTTCCTCTGCCAAAGCCTCCACTCCGAATCCGCAGAGAACGGCACAAAGCTCACAGCCCACTTCATTCGCCAATCTTCTGCCTTCTCCCAGCAGCTCGGCAACCACAGGCATGATTTTTCCTTCTCTTTGTTCCGCAAACACCCAGACTCCCTGATATCGGCTTAAATCTTCCGTTTTCTTCTCCTGCTCTGTCTTCTCGATTGCCTTAAACGGACACTTATCCACACAGACTCCGCAGCCTGTACAGGCAGACCCGATCACAGCCAGCTTGTTTTCCATAGTGATCGCTTCAAAGGGACAGTTTTTTACGCAGATGGAGCAGCCTCTGCATTTCTCTTTCACAATATTTACCGCCATATCCGTACATCCTCTCTTCCTTAGATATAATGTTTCTCTCTCAGCCTGCTTACCAGCGTCGAGCACATTTCCTGCACGTTTCCGCCGAGCATCTCTCCTTTTCCCTTCGGCGGCGGCGTAAAGGAGCGAAATACCTGGGTGGGAGAAGCGTTCAGGCCGCAGTCAGACGGATCCAGACCTACCGCGTTGTGATCCCACACGGTAATTTCTTTTCCGCAGGCATCCACAATTCCTCCCACGCTCATATATCTTGGGGAATTTAATTCCTTCACTGCAGTGAGCAGACAGGGCGTTTCCACCTCTATCACCTCATAGCCGTCCTCCAGCTGTCTCTGAACAACTGCTTTTCCCTTCTCCAGATGACTCTTCTGTACATAGGTCACCACAGAAATCCCCAGCCTTTGTGCCACCTGCGGTCCTACCTGCGCCGTATCTCCGTCTATGGCCTGACGGCCTGCGAAAATAAGATCTGCGCCGCCCGCTTTCCTGATGCCTGCCGCCAAGGTTGTCGAGGTAGCGCAGGTATCCGCTCCTCCGAATACCCGGTCGCTCAGCAGATATGCCGTATCTGCTCCCATGGCAAGGCATTCTCTCAGCATATGGGCTGCCTGAGGCGGTCCCATTGTCAGTACTGCCACCTCCGTGTCCGGATCTGCGTCCTTAATCTGAAGGGCCGCTTCCAGGGCATTCCCGTCATCCGGATTTAAAATACTGGGCACACCGTCACGGATCAGTGTCCCTTTCACCGGATCGATCCTCACTTCGTTGGTATCCGGAACCTGCTTCACACACACAATAATCTTCATTCTGTCCGCCCCTCCTATTTCTTCAGCAATTTTCCAGCAATCACCATCTGCTGTACCTGAGAAGTTCCCTCATAAATGGTAAATACGCGGCAGTCACGATACATTCTTTCCACCTTGTAGTCCTTAATAAAACCGTATCCGCCGTGAATCTGCACCGCTTTGGCCGCAATCTCATTGCATACTTCCGATGCATAATATTTGGCCATGGATGCAGCCATGGATGCATCCTGATGAGTATCCATAAGGTAGGCTGCTTTGTACACCATATTTTTGGCCGCTTCCAGCTTGGTGGCCATGTCTGCGATCATAAAGCTGATTGCCTGAAAGTCTGCAATTCTCCTTCCGAACTGCTTTCTCTCTTTTGCATATCGGATTGCCTCATCCAGAGCTCCCCGGGCCACTCCGATGGACTGGGCCGCCACACCCAGCCGCCCCGTATCCAGCGTCTTCATGGCATTGATAAAGCCCTTTCCCTCTTCGCCCAGCATATCTTCCCCGCTCACTCTCACATTGTCCAGAATAATATCACTGGTGGCACAGCCGATAACTCCCATTTTATTTTCCGGTTTTCCGCAGGAAACTCCCGGAAGCTTCATATCCACCACAAAAGCAGAAATTCCTTTTGTCCCCTTAGTCCTGTCCGTTTTCGCATATACAACTGCCCAGTCGGCGAGCGGAGCCATGGTAATAAAGGTTTTCCTCCCGTTCAGAATGTAATCGTCCCCGTCTTTTTCTGCGGCAGTGGTCATGCCTCCGGCATCGGAACCGGCTCCCGGCTCCGTAAGGGCAAAGCAAACCTTCTTTTCTCCTCTGACCACCGGAGTCAGATACTTCTTTTTTTGCTCTTCCGTTCCGGAAAGCAGAAACGGCCCTCCTGACAGGGAATTGGGGGAGGAAACGTAAATGCTGGCCACACCGCTCACTCTGGCAATTTCCTCCATAACCAATACGTAGGAACGGGCATCCGCTCCCTGGCCTCCGTATTCCTTGGGAACCTTTATTCCGACGAATCCGGCGTTTGCCATTTTCCCAAGGATTTCTTCCGGAAACGTCTCCGTCTCCTCCACCTGGTCCAGAATCTCCTTGGTCAGTTCTTTTTCGGCAAAATCTCCGGCCAGTTTTCTGACCAGTTCATGCTGCTCTGTAAAATACATGCTTGCTCCTCCTTATTCTCTTTCCTTTATCATTGCCTCCGCCTGGGCCAGCAGTTCCCTGTACGCAACCTTACCGCTGGCATTCACCGGAAATCTGCGGAATGAAAAAACATATTTGGGAACTTTGTAGTCCGAAAGCCTGGCCCTCACATATTCCCTTACCTGTTCCTCCTCCGGCTGTTTTCCGTCTCTGCAGATAATGCATGCCGCAATCTCCTCCTGCATCACTTCTGCCGGTATTCCCAGCACCTTTACCTCTTCTATCTCAGGCATTTCCGAAATGCAGTTTTCAATTTCCACCGGCGAGATATTTTCTCCGCCCCGAATGATCAGTTCCTTTATTCTTCCCGTCACATGGAGATATCCGTACTGATCCAGATACCCCACATCGCCCGTATGAAGCCATCCGTCCCGGTCTATCGCCTCTGCCGTCGCTTGCTCCTGCCTGTAATATCCCTGCATAACATGGTATCCTCTGGTAAGAATTTCCCCTGCCCGTCCCGCCTCCGGCTCTTCTCCCGTTGCCGTATCCCGGATCCGAACCTCCACATCCCGGATGGGCCGTCCCACCGTATGAGCTTTTCGCTCCAAACTGTCATCATAATCGGAAATCGTGATGCACGGTGAAGATTCTGTCTGCCCGTAGGATACCTGCAGATGCCCTATTCTCAGTCCCCTGCAGATTTCCCCGTATTCTGCCGGCGAAATCGGGGATCCGGCCAGAATGCCGCTGCGCAGGGAAGATAAGTCATACTCCTGCCTGGCCGGGTTTCTCAGCATGGCCAGAAACATGGTGGGAACACCGTTGAGCACTGTGCAGCCATATTCCTGAACCTGTTTAAGCACCTCCAGGGTTTTGTAGTATTTCAGCAGGCGCGCCTCCGCTCCGCTGTGTATGCATGCCAGAATTCCCGCCGTTATCCCAAAGCAGTGGAATAACGGTACCGCTATGCAGAGCCTGTCATTCTCGTTCCACCTCATCTGCCGCACAATCTCAGCCGAATTGTTGACCAGGCTGAAATGGGAAAGCATCACTCCCCTGGGACTTCCCGTTGTGCCCGAGGTAAACAGGATGCAGGCCGTGTCCTCCGGCCGGACCTTGCTCAGCTCCTCCTCCATTTCCCTTTTTCTCTCTCCGTCCGGATTCTCTGTCCCCAAAAAAACACAGTTTTTCAGGCGCGGCACTCTGTCTTCGGGGATTCTGTTCAGAATCTCTCTCAGGTCCTCTCCCCGTCCAGATCCGTAAAACAGGTACTCCACATCATGATTTCTCAGCAGCTCCTCCATCTCTTTTTCCTTATAACAGGTATTAATCAGAATGGAGACGGCTCCCAGTTTATTCAGAGCAAAAAAACAAAATACCCAGTCCGGACTGTTCACACTCCAGATTGCCGCCCGGCTTCCCTTTCTCACTCCCATTCCCCAGTACCAAGCTGCAAGCCCATCTGACAGTTCGTCGATCTCTCTCCAGGAATAGGTCCTCCGTTCATCGCTCAGTCCTGTCCGATCCGGTGTCTCAGCCGCTCTCTCCCTCAGAATGGTTCCTATGGTTTTTGCTGTAAGGCTCATAAACCGTTCTCCTGCAATTGCTTTTCATTATATGGTATTCTAGTATACAACTTTACCGGCAGATCGTTTTCCTCCGTCCCTCTCCTCCGCTTACTTTGTGTCAAATCTCGTAACAATCATATGGATTACATACGGAATCATAATAACCGGAATGGTAAGGTAGCCCAGATAAGAATACCCCACCGATACGATTTTGTTCAGTCCCAGCTGCGCAATGAGAAATGCCACCGCCGTACAGAGCAAAGTTACCAGAATCACATGCTTTCCGGGCTTTGCCGTCGGGTCAAAGTTTTTATCCATTGCGGAGCATACTCGGTTTGACATGCCGGCGATCATATTCACTGCTGTGGACACGGAGCCCAGCACAATAAGAATCGAAATAATCGGTCTGAGAATGGACGGAGCCACTCCCTTATTTACCAGAATCAGAAGCGGAATGCTTTCTTTCCCAAAATTCGGATCACCGGCAGCTGCCATCAAGCCCAAAACCGCCATAAGCACAATCACAGCATTCACAAAAAATCCGTATACCATAGAAGTTTTCGCATCCTCCGGCTTCTCAAAAGGCTTCGCATGCTGAATCAGAAGGCCGATAGAAGCCAGCTGGAACGCTGCATAGACAAGTCCAGTCCAAAATGCCTTTCCGACAGGCGCGGGATTGGCTGCGCTGGCCGCAAGATTGGCAGATATATCTCCCCACTGTGCGGCGATATTCGGAATATAGACAACAAACAGGCCTGCAACAATCAGAACGGAAAGCGTTGCCGCCACTTTTCTCACTATATTGGTTCCGTATACGGCTACAGCAAAAATAAATACGCCTACAAACGCCGTTCCCACCCAGTGAGGAATGCCGAAAGCACTTTCCATGGTGCTCACTCCGGTTGCAAATGCCGCAGCCGGCGCCACACAGATGGTCACAATATACACCAGCTCATACAGGTTGGAAAAAATAGGAGAGTATTTTCCATAAAAGCTGTCATTAAAGCTTCTGTAGTCATATACCTCATGTTTTTTTGCATATTTGAGCGCATACCACTGGTAGAAGGCTCCTATGAACTGCGTCATAACGCAAGTTGCAAACGCCCAGATCCCAAACCGTACAAAATACTGCCTCAGCTGGTTTCCGGATGCAAATCCTCCTCCGAACTGTGTGGTAAACCATACAAAAGCAACGCCTATGGTGACTGACATCTTATCTTTACTAATCATGATTCATTCCCCTTTGCTCTTTGATTCTTTTTCATCTCTCAGTTTTTGCCTGCCCTTCCTGCCTGTCAGAGCATTTCCTTCAGAGCCTGCAGCATCGTATTGGCCTGTTCATAGTTGACCATCTGCCGATCCACTTCCACATTCAGGCTGATCAGTCCGGCGGCATCACAGGCTCTTTTTATAGGCACATAGTCAAATTCCTCCGGATCGCAGAATTTCGTCATCAGAACAATCACGCCTTTCGCGCCGTGCTGTCTGGCCTGCTCCACAATGTAGTCTATCCGCTTCTTATCTCTGTCATAAAGAAGGCTGCAGTTGTCCATAGCGGAAAATTTCCGTGCCAGAGCTTCCAGCGGATCATCCAGATTCGGCACGTCCGTCCGGTACTGCCTGGACTCATGAGCCACGTCATCCGCCGCAATTCTGATCCCGTTCTCGTCGAACGCCCTCAAAAGATTGGGAGAGTCTGCCAGAATTCCCGTAACCAGAACCTTCCGGTCTCCCTTCGCCCTCGGTCCCCTCTTCAGCTCTTCATTCAGTTCTCTCACAACTGCCGTATGCTCTTCCGGAAGCATAAACCAGGCGCTTTTAAATACGTCGCTTCTCTGCGCTGCCGTAATGTCCGCTTCCGCAGCAATTTCTGCGAAGGCTCTCATCACCGCATTATGTTCATTGTAAATCCTGTTGGATTCCTTAAGGGCTGCTTTCGAAAAACGGGCGCCAGTTGCCGCCTCCAGATCGCGGATCACCCTTTCGTAACCGGCCATTGTAAATTTCACTCCGTAGTCCGGTTTCCGATTCTGAGGATAGGTCATGGGAATGAAAGGAATGTCCTTTACCGCATATTTCCAGTTCTGTCCCAGTGTTTTCAGAGAATCACAGAGAGAAGGGATTATTATGGCAGATACCCCCTTATACTCTCCCCGAATCCCCAGCTCCAGAATTGTCTGCATAATGGAGCAGATAAACGCGGGATAGTATTTTTTTGCCTCACTGATCTCCATATCCGCTCCCCACACTCCCATGGGAACCAATCCCATGGAATGGACAATTTCCTGAGGCGTATAGGCAGGAGCCACAGCCACAGCCTTTCTGCCTTCCGCCAGATATCTTTCCAGCTGCCTTTTCGGTGACGCCGCCGCCTCATGAAGCTGCGCCAGTAATTCATTTCTGCCCATCATTCCGCTCCTCCTTTGTTTCCTTCCATAATTTCCATAAGTCCCTGCACCCTGGTATCGTACTGAGCTTCCGAGAAATTTCTCGGATCTGCCTGATCTCCGTCAAAAGATGCCACAGGGATGCCGCAGGCTTCACCGATCTGACGGCTCATTTCCGGCATAAATCCGGACCAAAGCTTGCAGGAACGGTTCGTATGGACCAGAATCCCTTCCACGTGATTATCTCGGCAGAGCCGAATCCGTTTATCTCTCGCATGCTCCAGATTCATAGCGTTGGGAACATCGGCGTAAGCGCGGCACATCCCGTCAAAGTCTTCGTAGATATACCCGAATGCGTCGGCATAGATTGTGGTCACCATATTGATTCCCCTGCTCTTTAATCCCTGGGAAGTCACTCTGAGCCACGGCCAGCAGGCAATTCCTTCAAACATAATGCGGTATTTCTCTTCTGCCCGAAAAGTAGAAATTCCTTTTTCATGGTTCTCCCTGTATTCCTTCAGCAGGGTCTCCATGGCTTCCGCCGCCTCTTCCTTTCCTCTGGCCGTAACCATAACGGCCATATGGTTCAAAAGGTCAAAACCGTTGAAGGGGGAAGGAATATGCTTTGCCTGAGAAGTGGCATCGATCCAGGCCCTGCTGGACCTTCCCGATGTCTCCATAACCTCTCTGAACCTCTCTTCGCTCCATTTCTTTCCCGTATAGTCCTCCAGCTGATGAATCGCGTCCCAGAACTGGGCCTTAATGTATTCCACCTGAGCGTCGGATACCTCATAGTCCGGATTGAAAGGAATGTCGATCAGAATCATGGGAATGTCCAGTTCCTTTGCAATATTCTCATACCATTTGATCATGCAGTTGCAGATATTGTTGCAGCAGAGCACAAAATCCGGCAAAGGCATGTCCTGCTCCGGGGCCTCCTTTGCCTTCATATAGGCAAGAGAAATTCTGGCATAAGCACAGATATCGTTGGAATAGCCTTCTCCCTCGCTGATGCTGCACATCCGTTCTCCGCCTCCCCGCGCCGCAATTCCGGCCGCCTGGTTTTCCGGATAGCACACATACAGACCCAGTGTCTCCGGAATCTCCACCGGAAAATTGCTGGCACACCAGCCTACCATCTCCCCCCTGGCTTTAGCCTCCGCCGCATCGGTGTAAGCCTTCGCAGCAATCCTGCCCAGCTTAAACTTGGCCGAATTAGGGTCCGGCGCCGGTCTGCTTTTCTTTCCCTCTTCTCCCATCATGAATCCTCCTTTGAATTTTAATCTATTGAACAGATGTTTCTCTGTCCCTTACCGCATCATACGCATACAGAGAAGCTCCCAAAGCTCCCATAAGCTGAGCCATGTCACTGAACAGAATCTTAACCCCCAGTTCCTTTTCCATGGCAGTTCTCACGCCTGCGTTTTTAGCCACTCCCCCGCTCATGCATACCGCTTCCCTTACTCCCACCCGTCTGGCCAGGGCGGCCGCTCTGACTGCCACAGACTGGCAGATTCCTGCGACCAGATCCGGAAGAGCCGTACCTGCCGACAGCTGGGAAATCACTTCCGATTCTGCGAATACCGTACAGGTACTGGATATGGAAGCCGGGTCCGCCGACTTTTCCGCTTCCCTTTCAAGCTCTGAAATATCCATCTTCAGAATACCGGCCATCACTTCCAGAAATCTGCCCGTACCGGCTGCGCATTTGTCATTCATAGCAAAATTCATCATACGGCCCTTTTCGTTCAGAGCCAAAACCTTCGCGTCCTGCCCTCCTATGTCGATCACCGTGCGCACATCGGGAAATACAAAATGAACTCCCCTGGCATGACAGCTCAGTTCGCTCATCTCTCCGTCCGCTCCCTGAAATTTTTTTCTGCCGTATCCGGTCGCTATTACATATAAAATATCTTTTCTGTCCGCTCCCGCCGCCTCCAGCACCATTTTCAAAGCCTGCTCCGGTCCGTCCGTTCCCGTTCCTGCCGCCACAACGGAGCTTCCCGCAATCTTCTTGCCGTCTCTCAGCAAAATACATTTTGACGTAGCCGACCCAATATCAATCCCCAGTGTATACATTTCTTTTCCCTCTTCGTTGTTTTTTTAACAATATAGATAAAAAAATAATACTGCCATACTTGTATACATATTATTTTCTGCTATAAGAATACTAGTATACAAGTTGCTTCAAGAAAAATGTTCATATCAAACAATATGAACACTCCTTTTCTATGGCAATATTCTATCAAACATTATACAAAATGTAAATAGTCTTTTCTGTTTTTTAAGTATTTTTGCGCAAAATGCCGAAAGGTCTATACAAAGTATTCCGGATACCTGGCGATTGCCCTGTCATACATATTGGAAATCGTTTCCAAATGCTCAGACATTGCGCGCAGAGCTCCTGTTAAATCATTGTCATGTATCGCCTGGTATATTTTTGCATGCTGCTCGATAATCTCCGGTACTCTCTTATCGAAAAGCACGTTGAAATTTCTCCATCTTGCAATATGAATCATATGTTCTTTCATCAGCTCCATCAGATTATGTCTCTGTACGCTGTCTACCAGAATCTTGTGAAATTCCGAGTCCAGAACTTTAAATTCGGCGTCATATCCGTCCGAGCGGCCGTAGGCTCTCTGCTTCTCCAGGTTCTGCTCCAGTTTCCGCTCCACCTCTTCTCTCTGTCTTTTGTCCTTCATAGTAAAGATTTCATAGAGAACCTCTTTTTCGATAGCCGTTCTCAGCAGAAGAAGATCCGAGATAAAGTCCAAATCAATTTTGCTGACGTAAGTTCCTCTCTGAGGATAAACCTCAATAAGTCGCCTCTGGTTCAGGCGGGTAAACACCGTTCTTATCACCGAGCGCGATACTCCGTATACCTCGCTCATCTGATTCTCACTGATTTTCAGGCCCGGTTCCAGCTCCAAAGACGTAATCCTGTCGCACATATCCTGATACACTTCTTCCGCCGTAGCCGGCTGATTTTTATACATTGGCATTCCAGTCCGAACCTCCATTTGCTTTCAATTTCCATAAAACGAAAACAGGAGCCGTCCACCTGTTTCTGTGTACAGCTCCTGCATCTGGCACTTAAATATATTCTGTTTTCTGATTTGAAACAGAAAGCTTAGTCTTCAACCTTAACGATCTCTCTCTTGTTGTAGCTGCCACAAGCCTTGCATACTCTATGAGGAAGCATTAAAGCGCCGCACTTGCTGCACTTCACTAAGTTCGGAGCGCTCATCTTCCAGTTCGCTCTGCGCTTGTCCCTTCTAGCTTTAGAAGTTTTATTCTTAG
>CALWEP010000130.1 GCA_944377325.1 uncultured Lachnospiraceae bacterium | reverse complement strand
ACCGTCAGACATGATAATTATTTTAGGATAACATCTGATGAAGGAAGAACACCTTCTTCTGTTATTTAATCATAGAAACTTATTAACCGAGTAGTCTTATTGACTACACCATTATTATACTAGGGGGGATTTGTATGGCACGCTTGCTTACAATCAAAAGGAAAAGGCAATACAGCGTATCCAGAACGTTCAGCGTATTTGTAGACGATCAGCTTGTTTGCATCAACATGGGTGATCGCCGTCCCGTGCGCGTAGAGATATCGGATGGTCCTCACACCATTACTTATGAAGAGATTATCAAGAAAAGAAGCCCGGAACCTACACAGATTCCGGCAGGAACCGAAAATGTTACGGTGATTCTGGAAGTTCAGGGACAGAAACTGTTCACTCCCGGCACATGGGCCACAACCGTGATAACCGGAGAATAGGGAAAAGCAATGGACTCCAGGCCTGTGCGGAGATCCTGTGAGCGCCGTCCTTCCTGCAGTTTTGTGCGGCAACTTGTGTGAATGGGGAGCCGAATGCTGTTCCGGCCGCGTTTAAGGATGTTACCGGGGACGGCAAACTGGCTGCCGGAGATGTATCCGGGGATGCTGCTGCAAAGGGCGAGATACTGCTTGACCTTTTACCTACTTTATGGTTTATACTTTGCTTGAAAGGAGGGTGAATGGTTTTGGTGAATATCAAACAGGCTTCACAGATCAGCGGTGTATCCCCTCAGAATATCCGGTATTATGAGCGGGAGAGGCTGATTTGCCCGCAGCGGGACCCGAACAATGGATACAGACTGTACTCCGACGAAGATCTGTATACCCTAAAGCTTATCCGTATTCTGCGGATGCTGGATATGCCGCTGGATGATGTCCGCTCGGTATTGGAGGGAACGGCAGCGCTGTCGCAGGCTTTGCAGAGCCAGGAGAAGCGCCTGCAGGCACAGGAGGAACAATTGCAGGCGGCGATCTGCTTCTGCCGGGAAATGAAGAGCAGCGTTCGGGATACCGGGCAGCTGGATGTAGATGCCTGCCTGGCCCGGATGGAAAAGGCACCCCGGGCCGGCGGATTTTTTTACGGATGGGTCCGGGATTACAAACGGGTGGCTGCTGCCCAGCATGAGGAGCAATTCACTTTTGTACCGGACGGCCCGGTCACAACTCCTCGGGAATTTACCGATGCTCTGTTTGCCTGGAGCAGGGCAGCCGGTAAGGATGTGGTGATTGTCCGGGAAGGCATGTATCCTCGCTTTACGATGAACGGAAAAGAATATGAGGCACATCGTATTTACCGCCGCATCGGGTACAGGCGCGGCGGCGTACCGGTGGCCGTTGTCCGCTGCCAGCTCTGCGGGAACAGCGGAGAGGATGCGTCCGTATCTTCTGCTCATCGCCGGCTGCTTCGTATTCTGCGCTGCTCCCTGCCTTCTCTTCTGCTGTTTGCTGTGATTATGATCCCCTGTTCCGGCTGGATTTTTTCTCCCGGGCAGTCCTTGCGGGAAATTCTTCTCAATGTGCTTGTGGTGGTTTCCCTGGCGGTTATGTGCGGACTGGGGGCTTGGTTTAACTATTACTATCACTTCAACGATCAGTCCCGATAATTTGAAACATTGCCTATAAAAGCGTCCGGCTATGGGGAAATAGCCGGGCGCTTTCTTCGTCCGCTGCGGAAGCATACCGCAGGATGGTCCAGCTGTTCTGCAGGAGGAACGTATTCATCTGGATCAGGCCCATAACCGGTGCTGCGTCTTTAATGATCATACTGTCCAGAACGGAATAGGGGATCATAACTGCAGGAACCAGCTTTTTCATGGCATGGTGCCATACCCCGCAGCGCGGGATCAGAAATTCACAGGCAGCCAGATACAGCAGGTTTGCATAATGTCCCAGATTCTTTACGGTCCCGTACTCAGACAGTTCTCTGGCGTTGGCAGCGATCCAGAGGGCGGCGCGCTCCTCTTCGGTTTCGCATTCCGCCAGCAGCCGGGCTGTCAGAATAGTTCCTTTATTGGAGGGCTTTGTAAAGTACAGGAATTCCAGGGGATTTTTTTCGATCAGCTTCTTCCTCTTTTCAGCTTCCGTGTTTTCAAGCCAGTCGTATCCGAAGATACGGCTGCCGGGATTACACTCAATCTGTACCGTATCTGCGGATACAGGTGCGCTGAGACTCCGGGGGAAACTGTATTGGCCCAGGTCCCAGAGCTTACGGGCTTCTTGCCATTTCATCTGTTCAAGCATATTTTTCCTCCGTTTCATAGCGGTACTTTGCGGTTCTGATTTTTACGGGCAGAGAGTTTCATCCATGAAAAAATTCTGCTCGTCCCAGTGGGAAAAATGGTAGGAATGATCTGAGGACAAGTATATGTCAGAATATAAAAATGTGAGAATATCCTCATCGCCAAACAGATCAAATACCCAGTCTGTATAGGCTTCGCCGTCTTTGTCCTCAATCCCGGAAATTCCGCCGGATATTTCAATCAGGGCGGAAGCTTCTTCGCTGCAGAAGAAAATCAGCAATTCCTCCAGAACACTGTGCGCGGTCATGGGGAGGTGATTTTTCGCACAGGCGGTCAATCTGCATAAAGCACACTTCATCCGGTACAGAAATTCATAGTCATAATACGGCAGGAACTGCTCGGGAAGAATGTCCTTCAGCCAGGAGAAGCCAAGCTGTCCGATATGGGTTCCCGCAGGCATGGAAGAGAGCGCCTCCATCTCTTCTGCAATGTGGTCATACAGAATATCGCTTCCTGCTGCAAAGGACAGGGCGGCAGCAGGGCCGAACCGATTCTCCAGAAATTCAGACCATGCCTCGTGGGTACGGCATTCCGCGACGGAAAACAGCGGATCGTTTTCTTCTCCCTGATCGGGGAAACTGTGCCAGTTCAGAGTTCTGCAGATTCCTCTGTATTTATCCTGACGAATGGACGCGCCGGATTCATAACGGCACCATGTTTTTGTTCCGACGCCTGCGCGGGAGGCGGCTTCTTCAATGGTCAATCCCAGCTCGACCCGCCGGGATCGAATCTGCTTGCCAAGCTTCTCACTTCCCTGAATGGTTTTCTGCGGCATATTTACTCCTCCTTTGTGACTGGTCATATATATGTCATTATGTCACTATTGTAGGAGACTGTCAAGAGCAAAAAGCAAAGGATGGAATATGGCCGCAGACAGTATCCCGATTTCTTTGCGCTCCGCTCTCCGGAATTTATGAGGAAAGAAAAATACGGCGGGGAACAGCGGATGCAGCAGACCTGACAGCATATTCCGGAAGAACTGTGCTTCGTGCTGAAGCAGGATCGAAACATCCGTCCGGAGGCGCCCGGATCAAATAGTTCTTGCATCTTCAGAGAGATATGGTATGATGGTAGTTAATTGAAACTAACTTACGCTGCATACAATTTTCTATGAAGGAGACTGCGATATGAAAAAAGTGATCATTGGCGGCATTTTGGCTTTGTGCGGGACAATAGGCATTACCGTTCTTTGTGCGGTTTCCGCAGCAGTGCCCATATCCTGCTGGGTGACTCCGCCGGGCAGGATTCTGTGTACGATATTGGAAAACGGAACGGCAGTTCCGCTTCTGGGGTTCTGTATCCTGCTCGCGGCGGGAATGGTTGTTTTGGGAACGGAGTATTTTAAGAATGATGTCTGATTTACGGCCGTATAAGGACAGAGCGGCAGGAAATCTTCCTTGAACTGCTGAGACAGGATTGGTATACTGAAAACAGAAAAATTCCGAAAGGAGGCTTGCTGCAATGGAACTGCGGGTTCTGCGGTATTTCCTCATGGCGGCCAGGGAGGAAAACATTACAAGGGCGGCTCAGCTGCTTCACATCACCCAGCCGACCCTTTCCCGCCAGCTGATGCAGCTGGAAGAGGAACTGGGCGTGACGCTGTTCCGCAGGGGAAAATACAGTATTTCTCTGACAGAGGAGGGAATGCTTTTAAAGCGCCGGGCGCAGGAACTAGTGGCTCTTTCGGAGAAAACCGTGGAGGAGCTTTCCCATAAGGAGGAGGGACTCTGCGGGGAGATTTCCATAGGATGCGGAGAAACCAGAAATATGTCCTTTCTGGCGGAACGCATGGTAGCTTTCCGGAAAGAGAATCCGCTGGTGCGCTTCAGCTTGTACAGCGCCACTGCCGATGACATTCAGGAGCGTATGGAGGCGGGGCTTCTGGATCTGGGACTTCTCATGGAGCCGGCAGATGTGGGCAGATATGACTTTATTCGGATGCCGTGGAAAGAGACGTGGGGAATTCTGACCCGCAGAGATTCGGAACTGGGGCAGAAAGAAAAAATTTTTCCTGAGGATCTGCGGGAAGTGCCGCTGCTGATTCCCAGGAGGGAGGTTGTGCGCCACGAACTGTCGTCCTGGTTCGGAGACGGATACGAGCGTTTGGAGGTGGCGGCTACCTATAATCTGATTCTCAATGCGGCGGCCGTGGTGAGAGAAAACGGGGGAGCCGCATTCTGCTTTGACCTGGGAGCCGTTTATGAGGAGCTGGTCTTTGTCCCTCTGGCTCCGGCGGTGGAAACGGGAGCTGTGGCCGTCTGGAAAAAGGACCGGTTTCAGGCTCCGGCGGCATATCGGTTTATTCAATGGCTCAGAAATTCGGTTCAGGCATTTCTGCCTATGTGATATGGGTATTAGACATTTTTGAAAGAAGACGGTACAATGCAGGTAGTCCCAAAAGGATACCTGCAGTTTTTTTGCGTGAAAGAGAAGAAGCTTGTGAAAAGGAGATGAAGCGCCGTGTCAAAAATTTTGGTTGCGTATTTCAGTGCGGAAGGAACTACAAAGGCAGCTGCTGAAAAGCTGGCTCAGGCAGCGGGAGCCGATCTTTATGCCATCAGGCCGGAGGTCCCATATTCTCGGGCCGATCTGGATTGGACGAACAAAAAGTCACGGAGCAGCGTGGAGATGAAAGACCCCGGCTGCCGGCCGGCTCTGTCAGGCGAACCGGCGCAGATGGACCGGTATGATACGATTCTGCTGGGATTTCCCATTTGGTGGTATACGGCTCCCAGGATTATCAGCAGTTTTCTGGAACAGAACCATGTTTCCGGGAAGCGGATCATTCTGTTCGCCACCTCGGGCGGGAGCGGGTTCGGGAAAACGGCGGATGATCTGAGGGCTTCCGTTCCGGCAGGAACCGTGATCGAGGAAGGGAAGATGCTGAATTCCGGTTTGTCAGAGGAAAATCTGAAGAAATGGCTTGACAGCATTTTATAGAAGGAGGTTCAGCGCCATGAAAAAAATCATACAGACGGCAGGAAGAGACGGGCTGGGCACCTTTGCCCCGGAATTTGCCCATTATAACGACGATGTTCTGTTCGGAGAGAACTGGAACAACAGAGACCTGGATCATAAAATGCGATGCCTGATCACAGTGGTGGCCCTTATGGCTTCGGGGATTACGGACTCATCGCTCAGATACCATCTGGAAAATGCCAGAAAGGCGGGGGTGACCAGAGCGGAGATCGCCGCCGCAGTCACCCACACGGCATTTTATGCCGGCTGGCCCAAAGGCTGGGCGGTGTTCAATATGGCAAAAGAAGTGTGGAAGGAAGAGCCGGACGGGGATGACGGCAGAGCAGCTCATGAGGCGCAGATGATTTTTCCCGTAGGGGAGCCCAATGACGCCTATGGAGCGTATTTCATAGGGAAAAGCTACCTGGCTCCGGTTTCCGGCAGTCAGACGGGAGTGCACAATGTCACCTTTGAGCCGGGCTGCCGCAACAACTGGCATATCCATCGGGCAGACAGAGGAGGCGGTCAGATTTTGATCTGCGTAGCCGGGCGAGGCTGGTATCAGGACTGGGGAAAAGATGCCGTTGAGATGAACCCCGGAGACTGTGTTTCCATTCCTGCCGGCGTAAAGCACTGGCACGGGGCGGCACAGGACAGCTGGTTCTCCCATCTGGCCATCGAAGTTCCCGGAGAAAATACTTCCAATGAGTGGCTGGAAGCAGTGGATGACAGCTGGTATGAGGCAGTTAACCGAAAGCTTTCCGGCGGCGGAGAGAATGCTTGACCGGGGGAGAACGAAAGGGTATGATTGCAGTAAGAAATCAGAAGCAGGGAGGTATGCGGGATGGATGAGAAAAAGATCATGCCGGGGACCGGCGGGGATCGGCCGGTAGCTTACGAAGACCGTACGGGAGAAGCGGCAGCGGTATATTTCACCAGAGATCTGTCTCCGGAAGGACTTATTCGGATCTATGACAGGGTCTGCCGGGGAATTGCCGGAAAAGTGGCTGTCAAGCTGCATACGGGGGAAAAGAACGGACCTAATATTATTCCGCGGGAGTGGGTGAAGGAACTGATTGCTTCCCGTATTCCCGGAGCAGTCATCGGGGAGACCAACACCTACTATGAAGGGGACCGCTACACTACGGAGCAGCATCGGGAGACCTTGAAGGTAAACGGGTGGGACTTCTGCCCGGTGGATATTCTGGATGAAGAGGGAACGGTTCTGTTCCCCGTATCGGGAGGAAAATGGTTTCAGGAAATGTCGGTAGGCAGTCATCTGGAAAATTATGACTCTCTGGTGGCGCTGACACACTTTAAAGGACATATCAAGGGAGGCTTCGGCGGATCAAACAAAAATCTGGGAATCGGCTGCGCGGACGGACGCGTGGGGAAAAAGTGGATCCATACCACTCCCGGCCAGCCGGATATGTGGGACATCAGCAATGAAGAGTTTATGGAGCGCATGACCGAATCGACGAAATCGGTGATCGATCATTTTGCAGGCCATATTACGTATATCAATGTGATGAGAAATATGTCCGTTTCCTGCGACTGCGAGGGCTGTGCGGCAGAACCGGTGGTGACTCCCAATGTGGGAATCCTGGCATCTGCGGACATTCTTGCAGTGGACCAGGCCTGCGTGGATCTGATCTATGCCATGAAGGAACATGAGCATCACGATCTGGTGGAGCGGATGGAAAGCAGGCATGGACTGAGGCAGCTGACCTATATGAAGGAGCTGGGAATGGGCCATGACCGGTATGAACTTTTGGATATTGATCATGGAGACGCGCCTGTTTCCGCAAAGGAAGCGGTGGCGGATCTGAAGCCTTTCGGAAAGTAAATAAGAATGAGCGGCAGGCGTCCCGGTGTTTATTCCGGGGCGCTTTTTAAGTTCCGAAGAAGCATTCGCCGCTGGGTTTCCCTGCAGACTTATGCTATACTGGTGTTGAACGATCAGATACGGGAAAACAGAAATTGAGAGAAAACAGGTGCGGCGATAATATGAAGACTTTGGGAACAAAACGGATCGATGTAAAAAAACATAATCGGGGACAGATCATGAAGCTGATCGCCACAGGCATATGCAGCAACCGCAGTGAGCTGGTGGCACATATGGGAATGACGAAAATGGCCATCACCAATATGGTGGCGGAGCTGACGGAAAAAGGTCTGCTCACGGAGGGGGAGAGAGATCCCATCAGCGGCGTGGGAAGAAATCCCATTACCCTGAGAATCTGTGATAAGGCGCCGAAAACAGTGGGGATTCTGATTTTAAGAGACCGGTGTGAGGCGGTGCTGTGCGATTTCTATCTGAATGTGCTGGACAGAAAAACCGTATTTCTCCGCCAGCCGGATAAGAAGCAGCTCATATCGGTGATCTACGGTCTGGCAGAGACCATGATGTCCTGCGGAGAACCCATTCTGGGGATAGGCATATCCTGTATCGGCCCCATTGATTTTGATAAGGGAATGATTCTTAATCCTCCTTATTTTTACGGGATCCATGATATTCCTGTGGTGAGCCTTCTGGAGGACCGGTACGGCCTTCCGGTGTTTATGGACCATGACAATCAAAGCGGGGCGCTGGCAGAGCTTCTGTACGGAAACGGAAGAAAAAGGGACAGCTTCATGCTTCTGGGAATCGATCGGGGAGTGGGCTGCGGAATCGTCAAGAACGGAGCCCTGTACCTGGATTCCAGAAAAATGGCCCCGGAGATCGGGCATGTGAGCATTGACCACAGGGGAAAGAGATGCGTATGCGGCAGCAGAGGATGTGTGGAGCTGTATGTAAATTCCGCCGGCATTACGGAACGGCTGCGCAGAGTAACCGGGGAACAGAAGAGCTTCAGGGAATTCTGCGGAATGAAGGAACGGGAGTGCACATCGGAGATCTTTGAGGATATGGCGGAAAAAATGGCGTCGGCTTTGGTAAGCACCATCAATCTCCTGAATCTGGACCTGGTCCTCCTGGGCTATGACGGTGTCTATCTCCCGGAAAAGTATGTGCGGCGTCTGGAAGATGAGATCAACGAACACAAATTCGCAAAAGAAAGGTACCGGACTCAGGTGAACAAGGCATATTTCGGAGAGGACGCCCAGCTGCTGGGAGCCGTGTGCAACGTGCTCTGCCAAGTGTATGAGGGAAAACTGCTGATGGATTAGGAAAATATGTACGAAATGCATAAAAAATCAGAGAAAATCATGTAAAATATAGAAAAAATATATTAGTATATTGACTTTACTAATTCCCGGGACTATGATAGAACCATAGAATGCGGAGCGGATATTTGCTGATGCGGAGAAAGGAGATGGGGCTGTGGACATTATCACATTGGGAGAGATGGTCATTGATTTTATACCCGGAACGGAAGCGGGCAGCTACGTAAGAAATGCAGGAGGAGCGCCTGCCAATGTAGCCATTGCAGCTTCCCGGAACGGTCTGGAGGCAGGGATATTCTGCAAGCTGGGCGATGATGATTTCGGGAGATTTTTGCTTAAGACGCTGGAGGACAACGGGGTGACGCCCCTTTCGCCGGAGCTGTGCGGAGAAGCGGTTACCACCATGGCATTTGTTTCTCTTACGGAAGAGGGAGAGAGAAGCTTCACCTTTGCCAGAAAGCCGGGAGCGGATATGTTCCTGGACGTAAAGGATATCCGCAGAGAATACCTGGAAAACTGCCGGCTGGTGCACGGCGGTTCCTGTTCCCTGTCAAAGGGACCGGCGAGAGAGGCTACGGTATATGCTCTGAAAACGGCCGGCGAACTGGGAAAGCTGGTGAGCTTTGATGTGAATTATCGGAACCTGATGTGGGATGACGATCGGGAGGCGGCAGCGGAAATGATCCGCAGGATCCTTCCCTTTGTGGATCTGATGAAGATTTCCGAGGAGGAAGAGGACCTGATAGGGGGAAGAGAAAATATTCCCCGTCTGATGGAGGAAAATCACATTTCCGCAGTGATCGAAACTCTGGGATCGGAAGGAGCGGAATGCTTTTTCAAAGGGGAAACCTTCCTGGTGAAGGGAATAAAGGCAGAGCATATAGCGGATACCACGGGAGCAGGCGATGCATTCTGGGGAGGATTTCTTTCCCGGCTGCTGATCCGGAAAGCGGACAGTCCGGAGCAGCTGACAAAAGAGATCCTGGAGGATGCCATGAGATACGGCAACGTGAGCGGCTCTCTGTGCGTTCAGGCGAAGGGCGCCATTGCGTCCCTGCCTACGAGAGAACAAATTGAGAGGAGTCTGGAGGAGCTTTCATGAGCAAAGAGATTTGGAACGACAGGTGCATCATTTCTCCTTCCCTTATCTGCCTGGATCTGTGCAATCTGGAGCAGCAGGTGAGAATGGTGGAGGCAAGCGGAATCGGAATGCTCCATGTGGACATTCTGGACGGCCATTTCAGTCCCAGCATGCCTTTGGGGCTGGATACGGTAAAGCAGCTGAGAAAAAAGACGGAGCTGGAGCTGGAGGCCCATGTAATGACTATGGCTCCCCAGTATTTTGTGGATGAGCTGCTGGACTGCGGGGTTTCTCAGATCGTATTTCATATTGAGACGGCCGATCATGCGGACGGGCTGCTGAACTACATTCACGGAAGGGGAGTGAGGGCAGGGGTGGCTCTGAAACCGGCTACGTCCTTAAGCACGCTGGACTATGTGCTGGACAAATGCGACGCCGTGCTTCTGATGCTGATCAATCCGGGATTCGCCCAGTGCGCGGGAGAGTCTCAGGTGCCCTATGGGGACAGAAAGATCAGGGAGCTGAGGAAGATGATCAATGAGAGAGGGCTGGATACGAAGATTATTCTTGACGGAAGAGTTTCCCCGGGAAACATAGAAACCTACGGGACAGGAACTGCCAATATTTTTGTGGCCGGCAGCACCTGCATCAGGAAGGATGATCTCACCGGCAGCCTGAAAGAAGTAAATGATCTGGCCGGACGGCTGAATGCCGTTTCCGCTCCATAACCGGGGAAGAGGTGAAAAAATGGGATATTACAGTGAAAATTACAGAGAAACTTTCGGCAGTATCCTGAAGGAACTGGACACTGCTCTGGGAAGTGTGGATCCGGAGTCTGTGGAGCGTTTGGTAGACGCCATTATGGATGCCGACCAGGTGTTTTTTGTGGGAGTGGGGAGAGTGCTCCTCTCTCTTCAGGCCATTGCCAAAAGGCTGGCTCATCTGGGAATAAGGACCCATTATGTGGGAGAGATCACGGAACCGGCCATCACCTCCGCCGATCTGCTGATTGTGGGATCGGGCAGCGGCTCCACGCTGTTTCCGCTGGGAATTGCAAAAAAGGCGAAAGCGGCCGGAGCAAGAGTTGTCCATATCGGCTCCAATCCTGAGAGCGAGATGAAGGATACGGCGGAATTTATGGTGAGAATTCCGGTGAGGACGAAGAACTATCTGGAGGATGAGATC
This sequence comes from uncultured Lachnospiraceae bacterium, assembly GCA_944377325.1. Classification (GTDB taxonomy): domain Bacteria; phylum Bacillota; class Clostridia; order Lachnospirales; family Lachnospiraceae; genus Lachnoclostridium_A. The sequence goes on along the minus strand of CALWEP010000130.1, from coordinate 3,905 downwards.
GATTCCGTCCAGCCCATGACGTCCTTGTTTGAACAGAGCCTGCTCCTGCTGGGAGATACGGTGGCAAAGATGATCATTGACCGGAATGAAATGGACATGAAGAGCCTTTGGAAATACCATGCAAATCTGGAGTAGAACATGAAAAAAGATTGGATGAAATATACGGGCAGTATGCAGCAGCTGGCTTATATCCGGCCTCTGACTTATCGGGAGGGCCGGTCGGAGCAGATGAACGCCTGGGAGGTAAAGGCCGGGGATTTGGCCTTCCATGTGATGGCGGACAAATGTCTGGACATATCGGATCTGTCCTATAAAGGAATGAATATGACGTTCCTGGCCAAGCCGGGGCTGGAGGGCAGAAATCACTTTGACACAAACGGACAGGAGGCTCAGAGGAGCATTATGGGCGGACTGTTCTTTACCTGCGGCCTGGAAAACATCTGCGCGCCCTGTACCGTGGACGGAAAGGATTATCCCATGCACGGCAGGATGCGGACCACGCCGGCGGAGCATACCGGCTCAGATGCCCGATTTGACGGGGATGATTATGTGCTGACCCTTCACGGAGAGATGAGGGAGGCGGAGCTGTTCGGAGAGAATATGGTCCTGCGGCGGACCATAGAGACCCGGCTGGGATCCAATTCCGTTCTGGTAACGGACGAGATCGAAAATCAGGCGTTCCGGCCGGAACCGCTCATGCTTCTTTACCACTGCAACATGGGGTACCCGTTCCTGGATGAGACCTGCGAGCTGGTTCTTCCCACCAGAAAGGTGACCGGAAGAGAGGAATTTTCCAGGGAACATGAAGAAGGCTGGAACCGGATGGAAGCTCCTAAGGATCATGAGCCGGAGTATGTGTTTATCCATGAATTGGGAGAAGCAGAGGATGGCCGTACGGGAGCCATGGTGATCAATCACGGAAAACAGACGGCCCTTTTCCTGGAGTTTAACCGGAAAAACCTTCCCTATTTTATGGAATGGAAATCTCTGGCTTCCGGAGATTACGTGCTGGGGCTGGAACCCTCCAATTCCAGCGTGTACGGTAAAAAATATCATGTGGAGCAGAACAGCGTTCACTATCTGCAGCCTTTTGAAAAAGAAGTGAATCAGCTGCGCTTTACGGTGATCGAGGGCAGAGAGGCCATTGAAGAGAAGAAGAAAATGATCCTGGCTTGGAAATAAAAGACGCCGGATTGAGTGAGAGAAAGGAGAATTGCCATGAAACGTTCGGAGATCAACAAGGTGATCAGAAAATTTGAGGCTCTTTTAAAGGAACACTGCTTTGAGCTGCCTCCCTATTTGAGCTTCACCCCTGAGGAGTGGGAAACTAAGGGGCATGAATATGACGAAATCCGCGACAATATGCTGGGCTGGGATGTAACGGACTACGGAGAGGGAGATTTTGACCGTCTCGGTCTGGCCCTGATCACGATCCGCAACGGAAACGTACATAATCCCAAATATAAAAAGCCCTATGCGGAGAAAATTATTATGTGTGATTCCGGCCAGATTTCTCCCATGCATTTCCACTGGAACAAGATGGAGGACATTATCAACCGGGGCGGAAATGACATTGAATTTACCCTGTATAATGCGGACAAGGAAACGGAACAGCTGGCGGATACGGATGTGACGGTCTGCCAGGACGGAAGACAGTATGTGGTGCCGGCCGGCAGCAAGATTATCCTTCATCCCGGCGAGAGCCTGACCCTGTACCCTTATCTGTATCATGAATTTATCATTCCGGAGGGAGGACCGGTGCTGATCGGTGAGGTCTCCATGTGCAATGATGACAATACGGACAACCGGTTCCTGAACCCCTTGGGAAGATTTCCGGTAGTGGACGAGGATGAGAAGCCCTACCGCCTGCTGTGCAACGAGTATCCGGCAGCAAAGGACTGATCTGTGAAAAAAAGAAAAACGGCTTGAGCCGTGAAACAGAGTATGCCGCGGGACGTCCCGCGGCATACCTGCGTTTTGTCAGGAAAGAAGCTCTCTGGCTGCCGCAGCCACAGCCGGGGCGTCCATGGAGAACTTATTCAGAAGATAGTCGGCTGTGCCTACTTCGCCGGCCGTATCAGGGGCGCCCAGCCGCTTAAAGGGAACGGAAATGCGGCTTTCCGCCAGCACCTCCGCCACGGCAGACCCCAGTCCGTTGAGAATGTTGTGGTTTTCCAGAGTAATGACGGCCTTCGTCTCAGAAGCAGCCTGAAGGACGGCATCCCGGTCCAGAGGCTTGATGGTGAACATATCGACGATCCGTGTGCGGATCCCCTCAGCTTCCAATGTTTCTGCCGCTTTCAGGGCTTCCTTCACACAGACGGTGCCGCAGGTGATAATGGACAGATCCGTTCCATCCCGCAGCAGAGAAGCCTTTCCCATGGAGAATTCCGTGCCGTCCGGGTAAAATTGGTCCTTGCTCTTTCTCATGAGGCGGAGATAAAATATGCCGGATTTCTGCGCAATCTGCCGGAGCAGGGATTTCAGCTGGACCGGATCGCAGGGTTCCAGGATTACCGTGCCGGGAAGAGACCTTAAAATGCCGATATCCTCCAGGCTGATATGGGTTCCGCCGTTGGGACCGGCGGATATGCCGGGATCGCTGCCTACGATGCAGATGTTCTGTTTGGCATAGATTCCGGAGACAAAGATCTGATCTGCAATTCTCCTGCTGGCAAACGCGCCGAAGGAATGGACAAAGGGGAAAAAGCCTTCTTCAGAAAGGCCGGCGGCTACGCCCAGCATATTGGCTTCCTGGATGCCGCAGTTGACGGTTCGCTCGGGAAAGGCTGCTTTGAACTTGTTCATGCCGGAGGAGGCCATCAGGTCCGAGTCCAGCCACAGGATCCGGCGATCATCTCCGCACAGCTCTGTCAGCGTATCCGCCATGGCGGTACGCATATCGGTTGCATATTCTTTCATTTGTTTACAACCCCCTTTTCGGCAAACTCCTGCTCGGCTTCGGCCATCATCTCATCGGTGATGGCGATGTGGTGGATTCCCGTCCGTCCTTCTGTCAGACTCCAGCCCTTTCCTTTTACGGTATCCAGCACGATGCATTTGGGCTTTCCGTTTTTTGCGGAAAGGGCGCTTCTTATGGCGGTCTCCACTGCCTTCACATCATGTCCGTTTACGGTAACTGCCTCAAAGCCGAAGGCGGCAAAGATGGCTTCAATGTTTCCCATGTCGCAGATATCGGCCGTATAGCCGTCCAGCTGCTGGTGATTCCAGTCTACGCAGGCAATGAGATTGTCCAGACGATGCTGCTTCGCAAACATGGCCATTTCCCATACCTGTCCTTCATTCAGCTCCCCGTCGCCCAGAATCAGAAAAATATTTCCGCCTCGGCCGAGCATTTTTTTTCCCAGGGCCATTCCGGCGGCGGTGGATGCTCCCTGGCCGAGAGAGCCGGTGGTCATATCAATTCCCGGCGTCTTATTCATGTCACAGTGACTGGGCAGATGGCCTCCGTTCTGATTTAAGGTCAGCAGCTCTTCCTTCGGGAAAAAGCCTGACAGGGCCAGAGCGGAGTAAAGGGCGGGGCCGCAGTGGCCTTTGGACAGGACCACCTTGTCCCGGTCCGGGTCTTCCCGGTTTTCCGGATCGCAGTTCATAACCGTTCCGTACAGCACAGCCATCAGCTCGCACAGAGAAAGAACCCCGCCTACGTGACCTCCCTTGCTGGCGTGCATGGCTTTAATGGCATGAAACCGGATGCGGTCAGCAAAGTGCTGCAGCTGGTCTGAATTTTCATACCTGGTTACCATTAAAACTCCCTCCTAGTATAATAATGGTGTAGTCAATAAGACTACTCGGTTAATAAGTTTCTATGATTAAATAACAGAAGAAGGTGTTCTTCCTTCATCAGATGTTATCCTAAAATAATTATCATGTCTGACGGTTCC
>CALWEP010000129.1 GCA_944377325.1 uncultured Lachnospiraceae bacterium | reverse complement strand
CAATCGGCTTCGCCGCAAATTTTTGGCGATTTGTCAAGAGTTTTTTGACAAAAAAGTGGGGGATTTTAATAAAAAAGGAATCTGAAAGCCTTATATTTATTGGCTTAAAGATTCCGAGAGATCATTGTATACATGGGAGGAACTGAAACGATTTGCGGACAGCTGTACCCGCTGTCCCCTCTGCCGCACCAGGAAGCATCCCGTTATGGGGCGGGGCTGCCTGAACGCCGGAATCATGTTTGTGGCCGAAGCTCCGGGAAGAAAGGAGGATGAGCAGGGAATTCCCTTTGTCGGTCCGGCAGGACAGATGTTTGACCGCCTTCTGCAGGAAGCGGGGCTGGAACGGGACCGGGTCTATATCACCAACATCGTCAAATGCAACCCGCCCTTCAACCGGGATCCCAGCGAAGAGGAGCAGACCGCCTGCATCCCCTACCTGAAGTATGAGACTCTGCTGATCCGTCCGAAAATCATCGTATGCCTGGGAAGAATTGCCGCTCAGCGCATCATTTCTCCTGATTTCCGCATTACCAGAGAGCACGGCCTGTGGACCGAGCGGAAGGGCTACTGGCTTACGGCCGTTTTTCATCCGTCCGCCCTGCTCCGGGATCCGTCAAAGACAGAAGGCGCCGCTCGGGATTTCCTGGCCATACGCCGCAAGCTGGACGAGCTTTCCCTGTGACCTGGTCACATACGTTCCCGGGCCTTTCCGCTATACTGTAACCATAACGGCAAGCAAACTTACTTTCAGAAAAGGAGTGTATTATATGGCAGCAAAATTCACAACCAGCAACTTTGAGCAGGAGGTTCTCTCCTCTGATATCCCCGTAATGGTAGATTTCTGGGCATCCTGGTGCGGCCCGTGCCGTATGCTCGGCCCGGTGATCGACGAGCTGGCGGCAGAGGCCGACGGCTACAAGGTAGGCAAGATCAACATCGACGAAGAGCCGGAACTGGCAGAGCGCTACGGAGTAATGACCATCCCCACCGTCATGGTCTTTAAAAACGGACTGCCCGCGAAAAAGTCCATCGGCGTTCAGCCAAAAAGCGCGCTGCTTCAGCTTTTAAAGTAATTCTTCAGAGTTTTTCATACAGCCTCTTTCGGTCGGTAATCCTTACCCCGCCCCGGAAGAGCTGTATGGCCCCCTCACCCGCCAGTTTCTTCAGTCCTCTGGTAACCACTTCTCTGGCGCTTCCGATCGCCACCGCAATCTGTTCCTGGGTAAATTTCAGTTCATCGTTTTTCTGCTCCGCCGACTCATCCAGGAGAAAGGTAACAAGCCTTTGCTCCAGGGTCAGAAACAGAAGCTGTTCCACCGCTCTTATCACATCCGAAAACCGTTCCGTCGCCGATTTATATACAAAATTCTCCACATAAATATTTTCCTTCATCATACGGGCAAACACGCCTGCCGGAATCATCTCCAGCACTCCGTCCGTCTCCGCCTGGATCTGGACCTCAAAGGATATGGCAGATATCATGCAGGAAGCGGAAAGAACACAGGGTTCTCCTTCCCGGAGCCGCGATATGGTAGCCTCCCTTCCGTCATCGGAACAGAGGGCCATGCGGAACACTCCCTTTTTCACCAGCAAAACGCCGGCGCACTCCGAATCTGCAGACCGCACAATCTGGCCGGCGCAATACGCCGCTTCCCTGGCTCTGCTTCTCAGAAGCTCTCTCTGATCCTCCGTCAGCTTTTTCCAAAACTCAAATGCTTCAAAACCGGTTTTATCCATCTTCTGTCTCCTCTTTTCAGCAGTTTCAACACAAAGGCAGCGCGGTCAAATCCTCCGCGCTGCCTGCTTTTTTCATGTACTTTTCCTGACTCCGCCTCAGAAAGTCCCCTCCGGCAGATCCAGTGTGGTTGTCTCATATTTGGACAGAATCACACTCTGAATCATATCCCTGGTAGCAGAATTGATGGGATGAGCGATGTCGCGGTACTCCCCATCCGCGGCCTTACGGCTGGGCATTGCAATAAACAGGCCCTTCTCACCCTCGATCACTTTGATATCATGGATCACAAATTCATTGTCCAGTGTAATGGACACGATCGCCTTCATTTTGCCTTCTTTTTCAATTTTTCTCACTCTTACGTCTGTAATCTGCATAAGTAAGCACCCCTTTTGTCATAATACTGTCTTTTTTACAACGTGTATCTTTCGTTTTTCTCAATGACGATCTTAATATTGTCCGGCGTACCGATATGGGTGGTATTCGCCCGGATCGTATCACGGCTCTCTACGATACAGTTCTCAATCACCGTATTATCGCCGATATATACGTCATTCAGAATGATCGAGTTCTTAATCACGCAGTTATTACCGATGTATGCCTTCCGGAACAGAACGGAGTTCTCCACCGTGCCGTTGATAATGCATCCGCTGGATATGAGGCTGTTCTTCACGGCCGCTCCGGGATTGTACTTCGCCGGCGGGTTGTCTCCAACCTTAGTGTAAATATCCGGATACTGTTTGAAGAAAAAGTCGCGGACCTCCGGTTTCAGGAAATCCATATTGGTTTTGTAATAAGACTCTACGGAAGCTATGTTGCTCCAGTAGCTGTCCATCTTGTACGCATAAATTCTCTTTAAATTGCGGTAGCGCACCAGCACATCCCGCACAAAGTCATACCTGTCTTCAGCGGCGCAGCGCTCAATCAGCTCAATCAGCTGACGGCGGCGAACCACATAGATTCCGCAGGAAATGGTATTGGAGCTGGCTACCATAGGCTTCTCCTCAAAATCCTCAATCCTGCCGTCATCGTTTACGCGGACCACGCCGAAGCGGGTGGCGTCCTCTCCCTCGGGAAGGTCCTTGCACACCACGGTAATATCCGCTTTCTTTTCAATGTGATACTCCAGTACCTTGCCGTAATCCAGCTTATAAATGCCGTCTCCGGCTGCAATCACCACATAGGGCTCATGGCTGTTTTTCAGGAAGGTCAGGTTCTGATACAGAGCGTCTGCCGTTCCCCGGTACCAATCGCTGCTTTCTGCCGTGATCGTAGGGGTGAATACATAAAGTCCGCCCTGCTTTCTTCCGAAATCCCACCATTTGGAAGAGCTCAGATGCTCATTCAGAGAGCGGGAATTGTATTGGGTAAATACTGCCACGCTCTGAATATGCGAGTTGGTCATATTGCTCAGGGCAAAGTCAATGCTTCTGTAGCTTCCTGCAATAGGCATAGCAGATATTGCCCTTTTATTTGATAATTCTCTCATTCTCTTGCTGTTTCCGCCTG
>CALWEP010000128.1 GCA_944377325.1 uncultured Lachnospiraceae bacterium | reverse complement strand
AACCCGAAGGTCGTAGGTTCAAATCCTGCCCCCGCAATTTTTTTGCCTAGATAGCTCAGTTGGTAGAGCAGAGGACTGAAAATCCTCGTGTCACTGGTTCGATTCCGGTTCTAGGCACTACAATTTTTATAATTGTATGGGATATTAGCTCAGGTGGTAGAGCACTTGACTTTTAATCAAGTTGTCCGGGGTTCGAATCCCCGATGTCTCATGAATCAGAAGCAAAAGTCAGACAGAAATGTCCGGCTTTTGCTTTTTTCTTTTTCATGTAATGATTTCCTTTTTCAGAAATGCGTAGTATGATTAAACCAAACAGAATTCCATAAGGAAAGAAAGGAAAAGGCTTTTCGCCGGGATGAAGGTATGGGGAGTTATCATTCTGTTTGGAAGAGAATTTGGGAACAGCTGAAGGAAAACAGGGAAGAGGGGTTTGAGGCTTTTTATATTCTGACCTATCCTAAGGTTTACGGAATGATTGCCGGCGCTGTGTGGGATCAGGACAGAGCGGAGCAGCTTCTGAAAGAATTCTACGTAAAGGTTTTTTGCGAATTGGAAAAGGCGCCGAAGGAACCGGAGGAAGAAGGGGAAATTTATGCATGGCTGGAATATCTTCTTCATCAGAACTTCGGTATACAGCTGCCTGATGAAAGGGAGGAAAAGCCGGAGGAGTGTTATCTGGCTGAAGAAAAAGCAGCCACCTTATTTTTTGAGATTGAGGAAAAACTGGGACTGGGAGAACATGAAGAAGAAGGCGGAAGCGGCCGGGATGGGGAGGATGACCGAAAAAAACAGATTTTCAGAAGAGTTTTGACGGCGGCAGCTGCAGCTGCGGTTTTGGGTCTGGCGATATGGGGAACCTGGAAGGTGAAAGGGCTGATCGGACGCTGGGGAGAGTCCATGAGGGTGATTCTGGCTTCTGAAACAGAAGTGCCGGTGCCGGAATTTTCCGGCGAATCAGAGGAACGTCAGACGGAAGAGGAAAAGGAGGAGGGAAAAACAATTCAGGTGGGAGCCTGGAGCATTCTGATTTCAGAGGAAGGTGAGACTCTGAAGGAAGAAAGGCTGGAACAGCCGGTTTCACATGGAGCCGTTCAGGAAGTGACTGCCCAAAACGGAGAAAAATGGACGCTTATGCTGATGAGGGAGGATGCCTTTCCGGATGCGGAAACCGGTTTGAAGAACAGCTTGGTGTGCAGACCGGAAAAGGGAGACAGCTACGGCCTGATTGCGGCAGAGGCGGAGGATTTTTGCGTGGTCGATTCGGTTATTTATTATGCCGATGAAGACGGAGTAAAGACAGAATCTCTGATCAGCCTGGAGTGGACGGAGCAGAAGGAGCTGGAGTACGGTTTTGTTATGAAAACGGATGGTTTTTATCTTCTGAATGCTTTCGGTGAGCCTGAACCGGAAAACTATGTGCAGAAGGGAGATCGGATTCTCCGGGTTGACGGAGGAAAAATCAAGTATGCCAGACAGGCAGAGGAGAATTGGAACGGGCTGACCTTTTATCTGGCGGAGGCTGACAAGGATGTGGGTGCGGAGCTCTGTGCCAGTGACGGCTCACAGGCATGGGTCTTTCAAAAGGGTAAAAGATGGATTGACAGCTTCTGTATGGCGGACGGATGGATTTATTACAGCGCCTATGAAGAAATGGATGAAAATAAACTGCGCTACAGCCGCATTTACCGGGCGAAGCCGGACGGAACGGATATACAGCAGGTAACGGAACTGTTCCGGGGCAATGTGACAGCCATGTATTATTTTCCGCAGGAAGGGGTTATTTACGGAGAATTTAAACCGGACAGCTATCATGAATATTACGGACAGATCGTAAAAATTTCTCTGAACGGAGAGATGGCGACTATTGACGATCAGTCAGCCAGAAGTTCAAAGAAAACGGCGGGAAATGATATGCTGGAGCTGCTGGATGCGGAAAACGGAAAAATATTCTGTTACTGGCATGACTGCCGGGTAAACGGAACGCAGGTGGAGGTGCTTTGGACCAGACCGGTTATTCTGGATGCGGGAGAAAGATAAAGCGATGCTTACTCATCGAAATCTACAACAACGTAGAAGCCTCTGGAATTTTCTCTCACTTCACGGACAACCCCTGTTTTGGAGCGGATGCGGTCTCTTGCGGGAAAGCAGCCGGACATGGCTACGGCAGGATCGATAATGTAGCTGTAGCTGCTGGTTCCTTCTCTTTCAATGACAGACACGGTATCTCCTGCGGCTACCAGGCCCGGACGTTCCATTTTGAATTCAACGGTTCTCATTGGTTTCCCCCTTTCATTGATTACAGTTTAATTATAGTTTGCGCCGGAGGATTGTCAAGAACTGCTCCGGAGGAAGGGAAAAGATAAAGAATTTCTTAAAAAGCCGGGCTTTGTTTGATTAAGTAAAGGCTATATGTTAGAATGAAACGAGCAAAAAGGAGTGGCTTGGAATGATGAGACAAGAGGACAGACTGATCGAGAGATTGAGGCGGTACGGCGCATCTGATTTTTATCCGTTTCATATGCCGGGACATAAGAGAAATCCGGCCATCGGCTCGGAATATACAAATCCATTTGAAATTGATATTACGGAAATCCAAGGCTTTGATAATCTCCATCATCCTGAGGGAATATTGAAGGAGTCCATGGAGTGGGCGGCCTCCGTATACGGGGCGGACAGGACCTATTATCTGATAAACGGAAGCAGCTGCGGAATTCTGGCGGCCATATGCGGCACTACCGGCTGCGGAGGGACGATTCTTATGGCAAGGAACTGTCATAAGGCGGCGTACAACGGTGTTTTTCTCAATCACCTGAAAGCTCGCTACGTTTATCCACAGGTTATTGAAAATCTGGGGATACAGGGAGGAATTCTGCCGGAGGATGTGGATAAGCTTCTCCGGGATCACGAAGATATTGAGGCAGTGCTGATCGTTTCTCCTACCTATGACGGGATCGTTTCGGATGTGGAAGGAATTGCTCAGGTTGTTCATCGGTACGGAAAGCCTTTGATTGTGGATGAGGCCCATGGCGCTCATTTTTCCTTCGGAACGGATTTCCCCGTATCGGCTCTGGAAAAAGGGGCGGATGTGGTGGTTCAGAGCCTTCACAAGACGCTTCCCTGCTTTACCCAGACGGCCCTGCTTCATGTAAAGGGGGATTTGGTATCCCATAAGGAAATTGAACGGTATCTTCGGGTGTTTCAGAGCAGCAGCCCGTCTTATGTTTTTATGGCAGGAATTGAGAACTGCATTTACCATATGGATCGGGAAGGCCGAGGTGAAATGGGAAAGTTTCACTGCAGCCTGATGAATTTAAGAGCGGAGCTTGGGGCCATGAAGCATCTGACTCTGGTGGATGAGCGGTGGATCGGAAAGTACGGGGTATACGATTTGGATCCTTCGAAAATTGTGATCAGCGTGGGAAAGACTGCTCTGACAGGAGCGGATCTGGACCGGATTTTAAGGGAAAAATATCATCTGGAGATGGAGATGTGCTGTGCGGATCATGTGGTGGCGATCACATCCCTGGGAGACAGAACGGATGGTCTGAAAAGACTGGCTCAGGCGCTGCTGGAGACAGACAGAGGGCTTACGGACAGGGCTGAGGACAGGGCGCTGGAAAGCAGCATGGAATGGAGCGGCAGAGTTACCTCCAGGCCGGAGGTGGAAATGACTGTTTTTGAAGGAATCAGCGGGGAAAAAGAGCCGGTTGCCGTGGAGGACAGCGTGGGAAGAATTGCGGGAGAATTTGTGTACATTTATCCTCCGGGCATTCCCATTGTGGCTCCGGGAGAAATGCTGCTTCCGTCTCTGGTTCATACGATCTGGGAATATCAGAAAATGGGACTTTCCGTTCAGGGGATGGAGGATCCGTCAGGAAAGACCATAAAGGTGATCAAACGGTGATGAAAAAGATTTTTTATGTAATGGGAAAAAGCGCATCCGGAAAGGATACGGTTTATAAGAAAATAAGGGAAAGAATGCCTCAGCTGGAGACGGCTGTGCTCTATACTACCCGTCCCATGCGTGAAGGAGAAGCGGACGGAGTGGAATATTTTTTTACAGAGCCTGAAAGGCTGGAGGAGCTCAGCAGGGAAGGACGGGTTATTGAATCCAGAACCTATGAAACCGTATGCGGCCCATGGACGTATGCGACGGTGGATGACGGACAGTTTGACCGGATCAGGGAGGGCTGTCTGATGATCGGAACGCTGGAATCCTATGAAAAGCTGCGCGGATATTTTGGAACAGACCGTGTGGTTCCCATCTATGTGGAGGTGGAGGACGGCCTGAGGCTGATGAGAGCGGTGCAGCGGGAAGGAGAGCAGAAGCATCCCAATTATGCGGAGGTCTGCCGCCGGTATCTGGCAGATGAAAAAGATTTTGACGAACGTCACCTGCAGGAGCAGGGGATTGAGATCAGATATGAAAATACAGATCTGGAACAGTGCCTGGAGCAGATTGTGAGAGATATTAAAAGGAGCTTGTAGGTGCCAACAGACGGATTTTGTGTTATACTGGACGGGAGGCGCTTGGAATGACCGGATACGGAGAAATTTTGGGACAGGATTTCATCAAGGAGTTTTTTAAAAACAGCATAAGAACAGGGAATGTGCCCCATGCCTGTATTTTGTCAGGAGAGGCGGGAATGGGAAAGAAAAAGCTGGCTCAGGCATTTGCCGAAGCTCTGCTGTGTGAAAAAGGGGAAGCGGAGGCCTGTGGTGAATGTCACAGCTGCAGGCAGACGGCAGCAGGAAGCCATCCCGATCTGATCTTTGTCACTCATGAAAAACCTGCCAGCATCGGAGTGAAGGATGTGCGGGAACAGATTGAAGATACGATGGCGATCCGTCCTTACAACGGGAGTTATAAGATTTACATCGTGGATGAAGGGGAAAAAATGACGGTGCAGGCTCAGAATGCACTGCTGAAAACCATTGAAGAACCGCCCTCCTATGGAGTGATCCTGCTTCTGACCACGAATGCGGATGCGTTTCTGCCGACAATTCAGTCCAGATGCGTACAGCTGAAATGCAGGCCGGTGAGCGATGCAGCCGGGAAAAAATATTTGATGGAGAAATTTCAGGTGCCGGAATCGAAGGCGGAGATCTATGCGGCATTTGCGAGAGGAAATGTGGGAAAAATGACAGAGTTGGCAACGTCGGAAAAATTTCAGAATATGTATGATAAAATGGTCGGTCTTCTGAAAAACATAAAAAAAATGGATATTTCAGAGCTTCTGGCCTATATCAAAGAACTGAAGGATGAGGAAATAGATATTTATGACTGTCTGGACTTCATGCAGCTCTGGTATCGGGACATTTTAATGTATAAGGTGACCAGGGATGTGAACCTGATGGTTTTTAAAAATGAGAGAAATGCCATGAATGAGATCTGCGAAAAGTCCGGCTATGACGGACTGGAGCTGATTCTGCAGGCGATCGACAAGGCCAGGGTCCGTTTGAATGCCAATGTAAATCAGGACTTGGCTTTGGAGCTGATGCTTCTCACGATGAAGGAGAATTGATATATGACGAAAGTAATTGGTGTAAGATTCCGGAATGCGGGCAAAATATATTATTTTGATCCGATTAATATGCCCATTTCCGCAGGAGATCACGTAATTGTGGAAACGGCCAGAGGAATCGAATATGGATTTGTAGTGCTGGGAAGCCGGGAGGTGGATGACTCCAAAGTGGTATCTCCCTTAAAGCCAGTGATCCGGATGGCGACTCCGGAGGATGAGGCTATCGAAGCCAACAATAAGAAAAAAGAAAAGGATGCCTTTAAAATCTGTCAGGAGAAAATTGCGAAGCACGGGCTTCAGATGAAGCTGATCGATGCGGAGTATACGTTTGACAACAATAAGGTGCTGTTTTATTTTACTGCCGACGGAAGAGTGGACTTCAGAGAGCTGGTAAAGGATCTGGCTTCTGTGTTTAAGACCAGAATCGAGCTGCGGCAGGTGGGAGTACGGGATGAGACGAAAATTATGGGAGGAATCGGAATCTGCGGCCGAGCGCTGTGCTGTCATTCCTATCTTTCCGAATTTGCCCCCGTTTCCATCAAGATGGCAAAGGAGCAGAATCTGTCTCTGAATCCGTCGAAGATTTCCGGCGTCTGCGGCCGCCTGATGTGCTGTCTGAAAAATGAGGAAGAGACCTATGAGTATCTGAACAGCAAAATGCCGGGGACGGGAGATTATGTGACCACTTCTGACGGTCTGAAGGGGGAGGTTCACAGCGTGAACGTGCTCCGGCAGCTGGTGAAGGTTGTGGTGACGGTGAACCGGGACGAAAAGGAAATCAGGGAATATCCGGTGGATCAGCTGAAATTCAAGCCGAAAAGAAAAAAGGAAAAGGTGAAGGTCAGCGATAAGGAGCTGAAGGAGCTGGAGGCTCTGGATAAAAAGGAAGGAAAATCAAAGCTGTCATGACAGTGGAACTGAAGGAACGGGAACGGATCGATGACCTGCAGAGAAACGGGTATCAGATTATTCAGAGAACGGACGGCTTCTGCTTCGGCATGGACGCCGTTCTTCTTTCCGGATTTGCCGTGGTGAAACGAGGGGAAAGAGTTCTGGATCTGGGAACGGGGACAGGAATCATTCCCATTCTTTTGGAGGCGAAGACGGAGGGAAAAGAATTTTTTGCCCTGGAGATCCAGAAAGAAGTGGCGGATATGGCCGGAAGGAGCGTAAAGCTGAACGGTCTGGAGGAAAAGATCCATATTGTGGAAGGGGATATTAAGGAAGCCGGTCAGATATTCGGCGCGGCTTCTTTTGATGTGGTCACCTCCAATCCGCCTTATATGAATGACGCCCACGGCCTTAAGAATCCGGAGCTGCCTAAGGCGGTGTCCAGACATGAGGTGCTCTGCACGCTGGAGGATGTGATCCGGGAAGCGTCAAAGGTGCTGAAAACGGGGGGCAGATTTTATATGGTCCACAGGCCGCACCGGCTTGTGGAGATTATCGGTCGGCTGTCTGCATATGGACTGGAGACAAAAAGAATGAAAATGGTTCATCCCTTTGCGGACCGGGAAGCCAATATGGTGCTTTTGGAAGCGGTCAAGGGAGGGGGAGCATTTCTGAAAATGGAGGCTCCCGTGATTGTTTTTAAGGAGCCGGGGGTCTATGCGGACGAAATCCGGGATGTGTACGGATATTGATCAGGCAGGAGGAACAGTGATGGCAGGAAAATTATTTCTTTGCGCTACGCCCATCGGCAATCTGGAGGATATTACCTACCGGGTGCTGAGAACGTTGGGCGAGGCGGATCTGATCGCAGCAGAGGATACGAGGCACAGCATCAAGCTGCTGAATCATTTTCAGATCAAGACTCCTATGACCAGCTACCATGAATATAACAAAGTGGATAAGGCCAGATATCTGGTGGAGCAGATGCTCTCGGGGAAAAATGTGGCATTGATTACGGATGCAGGAACGCCGGGAATCTCCGATCCGGGAGAGGAACTGGTGAAGCAGTGCTATGAGGCCGGCGTGGAGGTAACTTCTCTGCCGGGACCGGCAGCCTGCATTACGGCTCTGACCATGTCCGGACTGTCCACAAGAAGGTTCTGCTTTGAGGCGTTTCTTCCTTCGGAAAAAGGGGATAAAAAAGAAAGACTCCGCATTCTGGAAGAGCTGAAAAGGGAGACAAGAACCATAGTCATATATGAAGCTCCGCACCATCTGGTAAAAACTCTGAAGGAGCTTTATGAGGCCCTGGGAGACAGAAGAATTACCGTCTGCCGGGAGCTGACAAAGAAATACGAGACTGCCTGGCAGACTACTTTTCGGGAGGCGCTGGAGCGGTATGAAACGGAAGAACCCAAAGGGGAATGCGTCATCGTCGTGGAAGGAAAAAGTACTGAGCAGATTCGGCAGGAGGAAGCGGATGCCTGGACGAGAATGACCATTGAGGAGCATATGGAGCTCTATGAAAAGCAGGGAATGGACAGAAAAGAGGCTATGAAGCAGGTGGCGAAGGATCGGGGAATGAGTAAGCGGGATGTGTACCGGGAGCTTCTGTGAAGGTCTTTTTCCTTTCGGGAAATAGCTATTGACAATCCGGTCGGATTTTGCTATTCTGAACAGGACAATGAAATATCGCTATAGCGTGTTACTGGAATACCAGGCATTAACTATCCGGAGCCGCACCGTGAGGTGCGTCTGGTAGTTGATGCCTTTTTTGTATCATAAATCTTAGAAACAGCGGGGAGGAAAGGCAGACGAAGGACGCGGAAAGGAGGATGGAAGGATCAGACGGAGCCGGCGGCATAGAGGATGGAAAAATTGGAAATCCTGAAAAGGAACTGTAGCGATGAAAAGATTCGGAAAGAAAGGAAAAGGAAGAGTATGAAAGATAAAATTTTCAGCGTTCTGCAGAGAGTCGGCCGAAGCTTTATGCTTCCCATTGCCATTCTGCCGGTGGCGGGACTTCTGCTGGGAATCGGAAGTTCTTTTACCAACGCAACCACCATTTCAACCTATCATTTGGAGAGCATTCTGGGAGACGGGACGCTGCTGAATGCTCTGCTGATTATTATGAGCAAGGCGGGAAATGTGATTTTCGACAATTTGCCTCTGATTTTTGCCGTAGGCGTAGCTATCGGTATGGCGAAAGAGGAGAAGGAAGTTTCTGCTCTGTCCGCCCTGATCGCATTTTTCGTAATGCATATTTCCATTAATGCGGTTCTGTTGGTCAGCGGAAAGGTTCTGGCGGACGGAACGGTGGCAGAGGGCGTGCTGGACGGAACCATTGCCAGCGTCTGCGGAATGCAGAGCCTGCAGATGGGTGTATTCGGAGGTATTTTGGTAGGTCTGGGAGTGGCTGCCCTTCACAACCGCTTCCATAAGATTGTGCTGCCCAATGCGCTGTCCTTCTTCGGCGGCTCCAGATTTGTTCCCATTATCTCCACAGTGGTTTATCTGTTTGTGGGAATCGGAATGTATTTCGTATGGCCGGTGGTTCAGAACGGAATATTTGCCCTGGGAAGTCTGGTAACGGGAACGGTATATGCGGGAACTCTGATTTTCGGTATTGTAAAACGGGCTCTGATTCCCTTTGGCCTGCATCACGTATTCTACCTTCCCTTCTGGCAGACGGCAGTGGGCGGAACCATGATGGTGGACGGTCAGCTCATTCAGGGAGGTCAAAATATCTTCTTTGCGCAGCTGGCATCTCCTGATGTGGTGCATTTCAGCGCCGATGCTACCAGATATTTTTCCGGTGAGTTTATTTTTATGATTTTCGGACTTCCGGGAGCGGCCCTGGCCATGTACCGCTGTGCAAAGCCGGAGAAAAAGAAAGCGGCGGGAGGTCTGCTGCTGTCTGCCGCTCTTACCTGTATGTTTACGGGAATTACGGAGCCCATTGAGTTCTCCTTCCTGTTTGTGGCTCCCATGCTGTTCGCGGTGCAGGTGGTGCTGGCAGGAGCGGCCTATATGATCGCTCATATTCTGAATATCGCCGTGGGACTGACCTTCTCCGGCGGCCTTCTGGACCTGTTTATTTTCGGTATTCTTCAGGGCAATGCGAAAACCAGCTGGCTGAGGATCATTCCTGTGGGAATTATCTATTTCTTCCTGTACTATTTTATTTTCAGCTTCCTGATCAAGAAATTCAATCTGAAGACTCCCGGACGGGAAGAGGACGATGAGGAGACGAAGCTGTATACGAAGGCAGATGTGAATGCCAAGAGAGCGGGAGAAAAAGGGGAGGCAGGAGATACGGACCAGTTAAGCGAAGCCATCGCCAACGGTCTGGGAGGAAAGAAAAATATTACTTCCGTTGACTGCTGCGCCACCAGACTGCGCTGCTCCGTGGCAAAGTCCGAGCTGGTAAATGAAAAGCTGCTGAAGGCTACGGGAGCTGTGGGAGTAATTAAAAAAGGCCAGGGCGTTCAGGTGATCTACGGACCGCAGGTAGCAGTGATCAAGTCCAATCTGGAAAGCTATCTTGTCACCGCTCCCAATGTGGAATACACGGGAGAAACGGAGCCGGAGAAGGCGGAGGAAATCCCGGAGAAGAGCTCTGACGCGGCGGAGAAGCCGAAGGAAGATAAGAAGAGAGAAGCAAGAAAAGTATTTTCTCCCTTTACGGGAACGGTAAAGCCGATTACGGAGGCTCCTGATCCCGCTTTCGCAGGAAAAGCTATGGGAGACGGATTTTTAGTAGAGCCGGAAAACGGAGAACTGCTGGCTCCTGAGGACGGAACGGTGGAATTTGTGTTCCCCACAGGACATGCCTTAGGCTTCCGCACGGCAGACGGAGTGGAAATGCTGTTCCACATCGGCGTGGATACGGTCAAGCTGGACGGAAAGGGATTTAAAGCCCTGGCAAAAGACGGAGATCAGGTAAAAAGAGGTGACAAACTCATTGAGTTTGATTTACAATATATAAAAGAGAATGCTCCGTCAGATGTGTGCATTACCGTGTTTACGGGAATGCAGGAAGGAGAGGAAATCCGGGTGACGGCTGACAAGGTACAGGCCCTCGACCAGGCTGCGGAGCTTTTCTAAACCGCAGGCACAGGGGGAGCAGATATGTATCGGGTGATCAAGGTTTTAAATAACAACGGGGTTCTGGCCTACGATATGGAGAGCGGACGGGAAGTAATCTTTCTGGGAAACGGAGTAGGCTTCGGCAAACGGAACGGAGAACGGTTTGCGGAAGCAAAGGGAGCTTCTTCTTACGCTGCGGAGCCCAGACGGGGGACGGAAACGGCTTTGAAGGCAGTGAACGGCATGGATCCGGTTTATCTGGAGATTACCGGCAGAATCATTGACGAAGCGGAGCAGCAGTGCGGAAAGCTGAATCGCGATATTCTTCTTTCCCTGGCGGACCATATTGCCCTGGCAGTGGGACGGGCCAGAGAAGGGAAGGAGTTTCCGAATCCCTTCAATCAGGATATCCGGGCTATGTTTCCCCAGGAATATATGGCTGCGGGAAGAGGAAGAAGGATTATTGAGGAAGTAACCGGCCAGAAGCTTTCCGAGGATGAAACGGGACTGATCACCCTTCATATTCATGCGGCCCTGTCGGATGACAATGTGGATGAATCGCTGACGGCGGCCAGACTGGTGAAGACCAGCGTTTCCATGATTGAGGCGGGACTGGGGGTGAAGCTGTCCCCGGACTCTCTGGGATACAACCGTCTGGTCAGTCATGTACGGTATATGATTTTCCGGATTATGAGGGATGAGCAGGTAAGCCTGGATCTGGAAGATTATGCCAAGGAAAGTTTTCCTGTTTCCTATTCCCTGGCAGAGGAGATCTGCCGCAGGCTGGAAACAGAGCTGAAAAAAAAGATCCGCCGGGAAGAGATAGGCTTCCTGGGGATCCATATTGAAAGAGTGTCACAGATACAAAAAGACCGGGAGTCCCAGTGATGGGAAGCTCCCGGTTTTTCATTGACGGTCGTGACGGATTCAGGTGTGAGAAGCTCTGTATTCCTTCAGGGCTTTTGCCAGCTGATCCGGACAGGAGGTAGGCTTCATGCCGCAGGTGATGCCGTCCAGGCGTCTGATGGCTTCATCTACATCCATGCCTTCCACCAGTTTGCCGATGCCTTTTAAATTTCCGTTGCAGCCGCCTACGTAGCTCACTCCTGTAATTTTGTTGTCTTTTACATCAAAGTGAATCTCTCTGGAACAGGTTCCGTGTGTTTTATATACCATGTCTGTTTTCCTCCGTTATTCCCTCATTAGTAATCAGCTAATCTATTATATCCGTGAACGGAAAGGATTGTCAAGGGATTACCTTGCCAAATGCAGGTTTTCTCCTGTATACTGAAGGCATAGATTACAGAGAGAAATAGGAGGACAGAATATGATCGGAATTATCGGAGCTATGGATCAGGAAGTAGCTCAGTTAAAAGAGGAAATGACGGATGTGAATGTGGAAAAAATAGCCGCTATGGATTTTTACTGTGGAAAACTGCGGGGAAAGGACGCGGTGGTGGTCCGCTCCGGAATCGGAAAGGTCAACGCGGCGGTATGCACCCAGATCCTGGCGGGACATTATGGAGTAGAGGCGGTGATCAACACGGGAATCGCCGGCTCTTTGAAAAGTGAAATTAATATAGGAGATATTGTGCTGGCTTCGGATGCGGTGCAGCATGATATGGATGCCACCGGCTTCGGCTATCCTGTGGGAAAGATTCCGCAGATGGACGTATGGGAGTTTCAGGCGGATGAAAAACTGAGAGCTCTGGCAGAGCAGTGCAGCAGGGAGGTCAATCCGGATGTGGGAGTATTCACCGGCCGCGTTCTCAGCGGAGATCAGTTTATTGACAGCAGGGAGAAAAAGGAGTGGCTGATTGAGAACTTCGGCGGTTCCTGCGCGGAAATGGAGGGAGCGGCCATTGCCCAGGCAGCCTATTTAAACCGCATTCCGTTCCTGATCATCCGTTCCATTTCCGATAAAGCGGATGACAGCGCCAACATGGATTACGAGACTTTTGAAGCCAAAGCCATAGAAAATTCCGTCCGGCTTATGCTGGCCATGGCTGAAAAATTGTAATATCCGCTCACAGAGCAGAAACGCAGGGAGTATTTATTTCAATACTCCCTGCGCCATATCCCGGAAGATTCCGGGAGTGTGTTCCAGTTCCCGGTAGGATCCCCTCTGTACGATTCTTCCCCGGTCCATTACGATGATCTCATCACAGTTCTTTAAGGTAGACAGGCGGTGGGCAATGGAAATAACCGTTGTGCCGCAGTCTTCTTTCATATTTTCAATTTCCCTCTGTATGATTTTTTCGGACGTATTGTCCAGGGCCGACGTGGCTTCATCCAGAATCAGAATTCTCGGCTTTTTCAGAAAGATTCTTGCCAGGGCAATGCGCTGCCGCTGACCGCCGGACAGGTTGGAGCCTCCCTCGGAAATCATGAATTCATATCCTCCGGGAAGAAGCTCAATGTCAGAAGCAATGTTGGCCTTTCTGGCAGCCTCCCGCACCTCCTCCGGAGAGACGGTCCGGCTCATGCCGTAGGCAATATTGTGAAAGACCGTATCGGCGATGAGAAAAGGAGTCTGAGGAACAAGGGCAATATTTTCCGCCAGGACCTTGCGGGACAGACGAGAGAGGGAAACGCCTCCCAGGAGAATCTCTCCTCTGGCTTTTTCCAGCTTATCGATCACCTTGATGAGGGAGGATTTCCCGCAGCCGCTGGGGCCTGCCACGCCCAGGAAGGTTCCCGGAGGAACCGCCAGGCAGATATCCTTTAAAATATCCTGGTCGGGCTTTTCCGGATAGGAAAAGCCAACGCCCGCAAGCTGCAGACTGCTTCCGTCGGGAATGCAGTCCGGATCCGTATGTTCTGTTTCATAAGAAAAGTCCGGAGGAATTTCCAGAAGCTGAAAATAGTCGTCTGCCAGCACCAGACATTCGGAAAACTCGTCCAGAATCCGATGCAGCTCCCGAAGCGGTCCGGTGAGCTGAGTAAAGCACAGGTAGGCAGTGAGCACCGTTCCCACGGAGATTACGCTTCTGGAGGCAAGATATACGGAGATACCGATAACCAGAACGCTGAAAACGGCTTCATTGACAAATTTCAGGCAGTCATAGAAAGCCATGGCCTTATGGTGGCGCATTTCCTTTTTTCTGAGC